>JAAZYN010000776.1 GCA_014239625.1 Myxococcales bacterium
GGTGGAGCGGCTTGCGCTCGACTTCGCCGGCGCCGACGTCCTCGTCCCCGGATTATCGACAAGGCGCTTGGCCAGCTGGAGCCGATCCTTGACCAAGGACGTTTCACTGTGGCTCGCCTCGAGCTTGCGGATCTCGCTCTCACGGTCGCGTATCTTCGCTTTGAAGTCTTTGATCTCATCGTTGAGACCATCGATCCTGTCGCGCAGATCGGACTGCGACGTTGTGGCGTCTTCGATGATGTCGGCGACGTCGATGTCCATCGATTGCAGCGTGTGCAGCACTACCTGAACTACGAGCTCGATGTTGTTGCTTGGCAGCGTGCGCATGAGCTCGATGGCATCTTCTATGCCGTAATTGACGTTCGTGTTTCTCTTCCTCGTCTTCTTCGCCGTCGTCGTCGCGCCGACGTGGGTGGACGAATCGACGCGCGAAGAATCAGCCCTGGACTCAGTCGCGGAGCGACCCTCAACGGTGTCCGTGTCGTCATCGTCGAGATCGAATTTCTTGCGTCCGAAAAAGGCCATGGCGCGTCCTCAATGATTGAAGCTGATGGGGGGCCATTGAAGAATACGTTACTCCCGCCCACACGCAAAGAGCTGTATCCGTCGCCCACGGTGGGTCATGACCGCGCTGACGGACGCGGCCGATGTGAGATGGCGAGGCCTCGAAGCCACTGGTCAAGGCGCGAGAGGGAGGCGCATCCGGGGTGCGTCACCTCTGTGCGCGGCTGCATCGCACGCATACGGCGTGATAGCGTGCTGTCATGCTCCGCAGCCTGACCCCGCTTCACATCGTGCTGGCCGTCGCGCTCGGGTGGCCGTCCGTCGCCTTGGCGGACGACTTCCGCGCGTTACTCGTCGGAAACAGCTACACCTACTACAACGCCCCCGATGATCTGCCCTCCTCCTTTGAGGCCCTGGCAGACCAGGGTGTCCCGGGATGGGCGCCGATGGTCGTCGACATGGTCACTTCGGGCGGCTACACCCTGACCAAGCACCTCGCTGACGCCGACGGCACCCGTGGTGACACCGCGCTGCGCCAAAAGCTTGTGTTGGCGCCGGAGAGCTTTGATGTCGTGGTCCTTCAGGAACAAAGTCAGATCCCGGGATTCTACCAGAGCGGCGCACCGCAGTGGGCGTCGAGCCTCGCGGCCGCAGGGGGCCTGGCTGATCTCGCGAGCGCCGCGGGAGCCATCCCGATCTACCTGATGACATGGGGTCGTCGCGACGGTGATCCGAACAACCCGTCGATATTCCCTGACTTCAGCGCCATGCAAGAGCGCCTCCGCGCAGGCTACGAGTTGTACGCGACCACCTGGGGGCGCTCCGATCGACCGGTCTACGTCGCGCCGGCAGGTCTCGCCTTTCAGCGCGTCCACGATGACCTGGCGGCCGCTGGTGACCCGCTGGCTCCAGGTTCACTGTTCACCAAGCTGTATTCGGGGGATGGCTCTCACCCGAGCAATCATGGGACCTTCCTCACCGCCTGTGTCCTCTACGCGACGCTCAGCGGTCGCGATCCACGGCTGCTCACCTGGAGCCCACCGAGCGTCACAGAGCCCGATCGAACGAGCCTGCAGGCCGCCGCAGCCAGCGTCGTGCTCGATGACCCGTTCGAAGAGCGCGCGCTGCTCTCTGGCGCCAGCCTGCCACGCTACCCGTGGGTGAAGCGGTGGTCGGACCTGGTCGCAGACGAGACCACCTCGGACATCCTGCTCAACTCGAACCTGGCCCGTCCCGCAACTCAAATCACCGGCGCCGCGAGCCACGCCGGCGGACTCCAGGTGGGCACAGCGCTGGGCGATGGCTGGCTCGACCTGGCCGCCGACGCCGATCTGGCGGTGGGGTCATTCACAGCGGGCGCAGGCGCCTTGGTGACGTTCGCGGCGGGCGGCCGCATCACCGCGACCGGCGAAGCCCAGCTGGATGGCACGCTGGCGGTCACGGGGGCCCTGCCCGACACCGGCTGGACCGTGCTGATCGAGGCTCACCAGGTCACGATCGGCGAAGTGTCCACAGAGCTGCCCGGCGGGACCGATGTTGCAGTCGTGACTCAGGGAGACGCTCAAACACTTGTGTGGTTCGGCACCGCCACGGGGCCCCCCACCCCGGCGATCCCCGATCCAGGCCCCGAGGCCGGAGACCCTCCGATGGAAGCGAGTGAAGTCGGCCCCGCGACGCCGGACTCCGGACCGACGACGCCCGAGTCGGGCCCCAGCGGTGACCTCACCGTCGAAGCGGACCGCGACGCAGTAGCACCTGACGGGGCGCCGGCTGAGAGTGACAGTGGCTGTGCCGCCAGCAGCGGCGCTCACCCTGGCAGCAGGGACCTGCTGTGGTGGCTGGCGCTTCTGTTGGCGCGGCCGCTGCGGCGTGCCTCCCATCGCGGAGCGCGCCGGCCCGTTAACCCGCATTTCTCACCAGACTTCGGCTGCAACCTTCGGATGGGCAGGCGCT
>JAAZYN010000777.1:0-2199 GCA_014239625.1 Myxococcales bacterium
CCTGGATCGAAACGCTCCCGAATAACGTGACGCTACTTTCCACGCGGGACACTAGTCCGGTTCGCCCAGAACGTCCATTGGTTCCCCACGACGCCCCGTCCGCTGCTCGCAGGCCGCTGACGCCGCTGCGGCTGCGACCAGCGGAGCCGCAGCGCTGACGGGCGCGATCCCGTGCCGTGGATGCCGCGGGCTAACCCGCTCGGGGAGGGCGAGGCTTCCGAGCGCGTTGGGTCGTCTTGCGCGCCTCCTGGGCGATCGTCTTCTTGCTCGCGGCCCAGCCGCAGATGGGGCAGGCCAAGAGATCGTGGCGGCGCGCCGGACAGTGTTCACGCCCGAAGAAGATGATCTGTAGATGAAGCTTGTTCCACGCTGTTTTCGGGAACAGGCGCTTGAGATCGGCCTCGGTGGTCTGGACGTTCTTCCCGCTCGAAAGGCCCCAACGCCACGCCAGTCGGTGAATATGTGTGTCCACCGGAAACGCCGGAACGCCGAAGGCCTGCGCCATGACCACCGAGGCGGTCTTGTGGCCGACACCGGGCAGCGCCTCGAGGTCCTCGAAGGACTTCGGGACCCGACCCGCGTGTCGCTCCACCAAAGCCCGGGACAGCCCACGGAGGTTCTTGGCCTTCGTGGGCGCCAGGCCGATCTCACGGATCAGCTGCCTGATGGTCTCGACCTCGAGCGCCATCATCTGAGCCGGAGTCGACGCTCGCGCGAAGAGCGCCGGGGTCACCTGATTGACCTTCTTGTCGGTCGTCTGAGCGCTGAGCATCACCGCGACGAGCAAGGTGTAGGGATCGGTGTGGTCGAGCGGCACCGGGGTCTCCGGATACAGATCGTCCAGAAGGGCCGCGATGCGATTCGCCTTGTCTGCCTTCTTCATCGTCACCGACGATGGGCCGGGTACACTAGGACGTCAACCTACCGAGGACCGCCACCCATGTTCCGCGCACTCGCCCTGATGACCGGCCTCGCGATGATCGCCGCGGCCCCTGTGCTGACTGGATGCGCCTCGCTGACCGCGGGCACCTACCAGGACGCGGTAGGGCGCTGGAGGGTCGGCGACCCTCAGGGTGCCACGGCGGCTGCCCAGGCGATGTACGAGAAGATCCGCGACGCGAACGGGTTGAGTGAGGCCGACGTGGCTCGCGCGGCCACAGGGGCCCTCGAGGAGCTCGAGGAGGTGCCCACTCTCACCACAGGAGCCCGCCCTCCGGTGACCTCCGAGCGCGCGCTCGACGGCGGGGCTCAGGCCCTCATCATGGAGCTCCGGGCCGACATGCTCGGGTCCGCCGTGACCCCGGTCATCCGCGCCACGGCGGTGGTGCGAGACTTCGCGCTCATCGGCGAGTACCCAGCGCTGCTGGCCGTCGTCTTCCGACGCGAGGCCCTACGCGCCGACGGCGGGGTCCTCGTCGGCGCCAGCCGAGCGCTCCGCTCGGTCGCCGCCAAGTGGGCTGCCCTGCGAGTGCTCGAGCAGTTCTCTCGGGCCGCCCGACCGATGGCGGCCAGCCAACGGTAGCTCGAACCAGAACATCGAGCCCTCACCCAAGGTGCTCTCGACGCCCACGACCCCATCGTGCGCTTCCACCAGCGCCTGCACGATGGCCAACCCGAGCCCCGTGCCTCCTTTGGAGCGGCTGTCCGACGAGTCGACCTGCTGAAATTTTCCGAAGATCCGCTCCTGGTGCTCCTCCGCGATACCCTCTCCGTGGTCCAGCACCTCGACCCGCCCAAAGAGGGGATCTCCAGCCGGCTTGAAGCGCACCTCCACGCGGCCACCCTTGTGAGAGTGCTTGATCGCGTTGGACACCAGGTTGACGAGGATCTGGCTCAGCCTTGTCTCATCACCGCGCACCACCAATGGGGTCGTCGCGGCGACGTCGGATGTCACGGTGATGCCGTACTGAACGGCCATCCCTTCGGTGTCTGCGACCACACCAGCGACAACCTGGGCCAGGTCCACCTCCTGCATATCCAACGTGAGCTTGCCGGCCTCGATGCGCTGGATGTCGAGCAGCTCGTTGACCAGGGTCATGAGGCGTTCACCGTTGCGCGCCGCCATCTCCAGGAGCTCGCGGGTGGTCGCGTCGACCTGCCCGGCGACCCCGCCCAGCAAGAGCTTGACCGAGCCGATGACGCTGGTCAGTGGCGTCCTGAGCTCGTGACTCACGGTGGCGATGAACTCGCTCTTGAGGC
>JAAZYN010000777.1:2209-2456 GCA_014239625.1 Myxococcales bacterium
GGTCAGGTGAAGCGTCTCACCCATCTTCGCCTGCAGCACCCGGCGCAGCGACTCCGCGTCGGCGCTCGGATCGGCGATGAAGGACATGAGGTCGCGCCCGATCATCTCTCCCCGCGGCGCTTTGAGGATCTGCTCGGCGGCCGGGTTGGCCAGGACGATCAGGCCGTCATGGTCGAAGACGATGATCCCCTCCATCGTGCTGGCGATGATCTGGCCCAGTCGGTTCTCGCTTTGACTCAGCTCGAGC
>JAAZYN010000778.1 GCA_014239625.1 Myxococcales bacterium
CCACAGGGCCTCTCCGGACTCGGCTTCGGTCTCCACCTCCGTCATCACGAAGTGGACGAGGCGCTTGGCCACCACCGGCTGCGGATAGATCTCTCGTTTGAGCACCTCGCAGGGTTTGCACCAGCTGGCGCTGAAGTGGGCGAAGATCGGCAGCTGCTCGGCGCTGGCCAGCCGGCGAGCTTGCTCCCACGAGTACATCTTGAGCGGCTCGTGACGCTCGGCGTGAACCGGCGCCGCCAGGATCGAGCCCAGGGCGCTCACGATGGCCCCGACAGCGAGCTGAGTCTTCATCCGCGCCCCATCTTGATCTTCTCCTGGGCCTGGCGCCCTTTGACTCGGAACCGCCCGGCGATGCGGGTCGCCATCCCCGGCGCCACGGTGGTCATCTTGGCGAGCAACCCACGCCCCAGGGGCAGCACGATCTCCATCGGCTTACCCGCGAGCGCCTTGTCCACGGCCAGCCGGACCTCGTCCACAGAGAGCGCCCGCGAGCCTGAAAACGTCAGCGCGGCCTGCTCGTAGTCGACCTGAAGGTCGAGCATGGGCGTCTGCACGGCGTCGGGGTGGATGACCGTGAGGCTCACTCCATGGGGGGCCAGATCCTGAGCGGCCGCCAGCGAGAAGCCTCGAACGGCGAACTTCGACGCGCTGTAGAGCGTCAGCCCGGACACCGGCACTAGCGCGGACAGCGAACCCAGGTTGATGATGTGGCCGGCGCCCAGAGGCTTCATCACCGACGCCGCCGCCCGAGTGCCGTAGACCACCCCTTTGACGTTGACGTCGAAGTGGAGGTCCACCTGCGCTGGCGTCAGCTCCCACACGTAACCGGGCATCAACACCCCGGCCACGTTCATGAGGACGTCCAGCCGCCCCCACCGCTCCACCGCCATCTGGACGGCGGTGTCCCACGCCGCTGGGTCACGCACGTCCAGGGCCACGCAGGTGACCTGCTCGGGGTCCCAGCGGTTGTCGGCGGCCACTCGCTCCAACCCCGTGAGATCGAGGTCTGCCGCGACCACCTTGGCCCCGCCTCCGGGGGGCGAGGCGTAACGCTCTGCGAGTCGCCGCCCAATGCCGCTGGCGGCTCCGGTGATGAGCATCACTTTAGACACGGGCGCGGCTCTGCAGGCGCCCAAAACACACGTCTCCGACACCAAATGTTGGGCTGACGCCGGGGAACAGCCAGTACGCCTCGAACTCTGAGCTGCACAGGACGTTGGGGAAGTCTGGATTGCGTTTGCTCGGCCCGGCGATGGTCTTCTCGGCGACCATCGAGATGTACTGGTCGACGCTCCCCTCCAGCGTGTTGCCGTTCAAGACCACCTCGGCCCCGAGCGTCCTGGCGTACCTGGCCAGACCGGGGATCTGTGAACGCTCGGGAGCATAGGAGTCAGGGCCGACGCCATTTTCGCTGGTGACGAACAGCCCCTCGTCGGTGTGGGTGACGATGGATTGGTTGCCCTCGGTGTGTCCAGGCGTGTGAATGATGGCCACGGACTCCCCGAGCATCGTGTCGCCGTCCAAGAGGATGACACGCTCAGGGTCGACGTCCAGCCCGCCGGGGCAGTACCAGTCGGCTTGCGTCGGCAGCAGGCCCAGCGCGGACTCCCACTCCTGTCGCATGACCAACAGCTTGGCGTTGGGGAAGTAACCCGGGGCCTTGTCGGTCCCGAGCCACTTGCGGAGGTCCTGGGTGTGGAGGTGGTCATAGGTGACGTAGTCGACGTCCGCCGGCGACAGGCCGATGTGACCGAGGCACTCCTCGACGGTCGCGACGATCGGGGCCAAGACCGACTGCCCCACCCCCTGCAAGGGCTTGGGCAGCGCCTGCGCGATGCGAGCGAAGAAGGGCGTGGCGGCGTTGCCCTCGATGTCCGAAGGCGACACCAACAGGGTCTTGACACCTTCGGTGGTGGAGAACTGGACGACGAACAGGCGGTTGACGATGTGAAGGTAGGGCGTCGGGAGTGAAAACGCGTCCCGGAACGCGTACCTGGTCGGGTACGGAACCCGCACGAGCTTGAACGACCGCATGTACGTCACCGGCGCCAGCTCTAGCATGCGCTGGCGAAACCCTTGGGCCCGCTCGCGGACCTCGGCGAGGCGTCGCTGGGGGGAGCTGTCGTCACGGGCCCCGTTGAAGTCTTCGATAACCGTCAGGACCATGCCTCGAGGACCTCTTGTGGCGCCTGCACGAGCTCGATGAGGACACCTTCGCCGCCGATCGGAAACTCGTCGTTGCTCTTGGGGTGAATAAAACACACATCGTGGCCCGCGGCGCCAGGCCTGATGCCGCCGGGGGTGAACCGGAGCCCCTTGGAGGCGAGCCAACTCATGGCCGCGCGCAGGTCGTCGACCCAAAGCCCGACGTGGTTGAGCGCCGGCGTGCTGACACGCGGCCGGCGGTCCGGGTCCAACGGTTGCATGAGATCGACCTCGACCTCGAAGGGCGAC
>JAAZYN010000779.1 GCA_014239625.1 Myxococcales bacterium
CGACAAGAAGCCCGCGGACGCCAAGGCCCCGGCCGGCGACAAGCCTGCCGCTGCCGGCGACAAGCCTGCCGCTGCTGGTGCCAAGGCGGCCCCCGCCGCCGCTGGTGGGGACATGCCGGCAGCCTGCGCAAAGATGCGCAAGTGCCTCGATGCCATGGCCGCCAAGACACCAGCCGCCAAGGCTACTTACGACAAGCAGTGGCAGGCTATGACGGCGGCGATGAAGAGCCCCGCGGGCAAGGCCAGCGTGGAGATGGGCTGCAAGCAGGCGATGAAGGGCTTCGCCGGGATGCCGAACGCTCCCGCCGAGTGCAAGTAGTGCTCGTTTAGGATCGTAGGATCTCGGTCCTGCACGAACGCCCATGGCCCTGCCATGGGCGTTTTTGTTTGATATTACGACGCTTTTTGCCGCCATGTGGGACGAATGGCTACGCCCAGGTGGCGACCGCTCCCGCCGAGTGCAGGTAGTGCTCGTTCAGGGTCGTCGGGTCTCGGTCCTGCACGAACGCCCATGACCCCTGTCATGGGTGTTTTTGTTTGATGGAGCCGGTCCATCACTCCGTCGGTCAGACCGGCTCCATGAGATCACGATGCTTTCTGCTGCCGTGCGGGACCCTTCGGGTTGACTGTAATCGATCGAGCGTTAGGGTGGTGGATGTTCGCCCTTTCAGTGTGTCGTGGAGGCTGTGAAGCCAGGTGATCGAGACGCCTACCGAGGCACGTAGATGGCCGCCGTGACGTCGCATGACGAGCTGGAGTCGGCGCTGCAACGGCACTTCGGACATACCCGGTTCCGCGCCGGGCAGCGCGAGGTCATCGAGGCCATAGTCCGCGGTGAAGCCGCGGTCGGCGTCATGCCGACCGGGACCGGCAAGTCGCTCTGTTACCAGCTCCCGGCTCTCCTCATGGAGGGGCTGACGCTGGTCGTCTCCCCGCTGATCTCGCTCATGAAAGATCAGGTCGACAGCCTGACGGCCAAGGGCATCCCCGCTGCGTACCTCAACAGCACTCAAGACCAGGGCGAGCGCAGGCTGGTCCTGGATCTGGCCAGGTGGGGTAAACTCAAGCTGCTCTACGTGGCGCCGGAGCGCTTTCGCTATGAGGGTGCCATGCGGTCCCTGCGAGGGCTGACGTATAGCCTGTTCGTGGTGGACGAGGCCCACTGCATCTCCCAGTGGGGGCACGATTTCCGACCCGACTATCGCCACCTGGGCAGGGTGGCGAGAGACCTCGGGGCCCGGAGCATAGCCGCCTTCACCGCCACCGCGACGGCGCGCACCCGACGCGACATCGTGCAGATCCTGGGCCTCGACAACCCGAGCGTCACCGTGACCGGGTTCCTGCGCCACAACCTCCACCTGTCGGTGGTGCACGTCAGGCGCATGCGCGAAAAGAAGGCGCACCTGGTCAAGACGATTCGCGAGCGCTGCGCCGATGGCGGCACGGCTATCGTTTATTGTGCGACGCGCAAGAACACCGAGGAGGTCGCAGCGCACCTCCGGCTCAACCGCATCGACGCGGCCGTCTATCACGGGGGCCTCCCGGACGACGAGCGGTCGAGGGTTCAAGAGCAGTTCACGCAGCGCAGCGACTTGGTCATCGTCGCGACCAACGCCTTCGGCATGGGCGTTGACAAACCGAACGTGCGCGCGGTCATGCACTACGACGTGCCCGGGTCGCTCGAAGCGTATTACCAGGAGGCGGGCCGCGCGGGGCGTGATGGCGACGCCGCGTGGTGCGTTCTGCTGTTCACCTACGCGGACACGCGGTTCCAAGAGTTCTTCATCGAGCGCAGCGGTCAGGATCTCGATCCGTCGACCCGGGTGGCGGTGCGCGAGCACGAGAGCCAGCGCCTCAAAGCCATGGTCCGCTATGCGTATAACGACGGCTGTCGTCACGGGCTGATCCTGGACTACTTCGGTGACCGGACGACGATCGGCCCGAGCGGGTGCGAGGCCTGCGACCACTGCACCGGACAGAGCGGAGTCCCTGGGATGACGTATGCCCCTGGTCGGGGTCAGGGGAGCGCTCGCAAGAGCTCCCCTTCCAGGTCGGTGCCGCCCCCCGCCGCTCCACGCGAGCGTCGCGCCATGTCCGACCAGGAGGAGGTCGTGGCTCAGAAGGCGCTGAGCGCGGTGGCGCGAGCCCAGGGCCGCCTGTCGAACAACGCGCTGGCGCGGCTGTTGAAAGGCTCCAAGTCGTCTCAAATTCTCGCCGACCCATTGGCCAAGACAAAGAGCTACGCCCTGTGTTCCGAGTTCTCCGTCGCTGATCTGCAGACGTTTCTGGCCGCGTTGGGGCGTGCTGGATGCACCGACGGAGGACGGCGACCGAGACTGACCGCGGTGGGCGTGGAGGTCATGTGGCGGCGCAAGAGCGTTAAGATCGACCTGGCCGAAGAGCTCCAGAGCCGGGAGCGAAAGCCGAGACAGGATGTCGACGAGCTCGCGTC
>JAAZYN010000077.1 GCA_014239625.1 Myxococcales bacterium
CGCCGCAGGGAGGTCGCACCCGTCAGCGCTGCGGATCCGCCGGTTGCAGCCGAAGTTCCATGAAACATCCGGGTTAGCGCTGACGGGCGCGGCGCGGACCGCCAGGCGGGTGACGCAGAAACCGGTGGGGCCGACCACACCGCATGTCGGCGGGTCTGGGGATCGAACCCCTCCTGGGCCAGATAGCGCTGTCCGCGCCGGGGGCAGCTCTCCCTCAGAGGCCAGGCGGCCGATGGGCGCTCGAGGCCTGCTTTCCAACGCGGAGCGGGTCTCCTGCTCAGGGACCGTGCCGCTCGACCACGCTCGTCCAGAGCTCGCTCGACGGGTCGAAGGAGGGGCGGCATTCGACCACCCTGTGGGCGTTCGTCACCCGCAGAGGGGACGTGTCATCCCACAGCGCCGCCGCTTGTATGACGCCAACGACCGCGGCCCGGAGCAGCAGGGTCTCTCCACTCAGCTCGCCGTGAAGCTCTACCCGTCCCTGCTCCGGGCTGTCGGCGATCACCAAGGTGTCGCCTGGAAAGACGGCTGGTAGGACACCTCGGAGCGCCGCCATCCGGTCGTTATCGAGGCTGGCCTCGGGCGCCCCCAGGTAGACCACCGCGAAGGTCTCGCCGTCGCGCCCCGCGGCGTCGATGATGACCGCCCGGAACCAGGCGCCTTGAACCGCCGCGGCCTCTGCACAGACGCGGAATTGACTCGGCGGATGTGGGGCCTCCGAGGGGACGTCTTCGGCGTCGAAGAAGCCGTCGGCCAAGATGCGAACAGGCATGCGACAAGCGTAGCAGTTTTTTGACGGCGCGCTCTGGTCGCCTTACCAAAAGCACTGTCGATGCTGTCTTGCGACCATGAGCGACAACGTCGACGCCCTAACGAAGAGGACACCGCTGCCACCGGAACGCTTAGTCGTTTCAGAGGTACACGTGCGTCTGTGTGCTGGGAGCCCAATAGTGATGCTTTCGTCCAACCCTTCTCCAATGGCCCAACGGGGCGAGATCGCCAAGGCCGCGCCGTTTCTCAAGTGGGCGGGTGGCAAGACCCGCATCTTGAGCAAGATTCGGCCCGTCTTTCCAGAGGTCTACGGCAGGTACTTCGAACCGTTCCTGGGCGGCGGCGCGGTGTTTTTCGACCTGCGGCCACCCGCCGGCGCTCAGCTGAGCGATATCAACGGCGAGCTCGTCAACGTCTATCGCTGTGTACGCGACAGGGTCGAGGATCTCATCGCTCACCTGGCCCGACATCGATACGAAAAAAATTACTACTACGCAGTGCGGGCTCAAGATCCGGCGACGCTGTCCCCGCTCGCGCGAGCGTCCCGGATGATCTTTCTGAACCGGACCTGCTTCAACGGCTTGTACCGGGTGAATCGACGCGGTCAGTTCAACGTCCCGTTCGGTCGTTACACAAACCCCGTCATCTGCCAGCAGGAGCGCCTCCGCGCAGCCAGCCTCGCGCTTCGACAGTGCACCATCGGGCAGCTGGACTATGCTACCGCGTGCACGTCGGTGAAGCCCGGGGATTTCGTCTACTTTGACCCGCCCTACGATCCGATCAGCTCGACCGCGAATTTTACGGGGTACGCGGCGGGCGGTTTCGGACGAGACGAGCAGGAGCGACTCTCGAATCTCTTCGCGCGGCTCGCGGAGTTGGGCGCCTTCGTCGCCTTGTCAAACAGCGACACGCCATTCATTCGGTCGCTCTATTCCGAGTTCCGCGTCACCCGGATCGAAGCCCCCCGGGCCATCTCGCGGAACGCAGCGAAACGTCGCTCGGTCTACGAGGTCCTGGTGACCTCGGCCTGAACTGTACGGCGAGTCAGGCGTTTTGAAGTCCGGTCTGCTTTATGGTTCAATCGAATCCGTTCCAAATAACAGGCGGGCGAGATGAGCACTCACGATCAACTCATGTCGGCCGAAAGGACAGGGGAGTTCGACCTGTGACGAGCTGTCAGCGATGTGGCGCCCAGAACCAGGGTGCTCCGGCGTATTGTTCGCGGTGCGGCGCGGACCTCAAATCGACGGGTTCGTCCGACAGCGGGTCGGGCTCCACCCCATCCCCTCCATCCCGCCGCACCGGCGGAGGCCGAGACCTCATGCGCCGCCGGCCTGGAAAGATCGGCAAACCCGGCCAGAAGGCTGCGCCGGTCCGTCCGAAGAACGCGATGCGGCCCTCAGCGTCCAAGAGCGAGTCGGCGGCGAAGAAGCCGAAACGGCAATCGACGATGCTCTGGAAGCCGGAAGATGTAGAGGCGGCCAAGCTCGCTGCAGCGCAAAAAGACGGCGAGCAGCTCGTCGCCCAGCCGCTCCCGGAGCCCGAGCCGATCACTCCGGGCGCGGAGGGGTCCGCGGGGGCCGCGTCAGCGGCCGTCTCCTCGTCGTCGGCACCTGCTCCCGAGGCGGCATCGACCGCCGCGGCGGATGCGGCGGATGCGGCGGATGCGGCGGAGACCCAACCGGAGGTGGAGGCGCAGGTCCAAGCGCCGGCTGCGTCGGTGGCCGCAGGCGGGATGGCGCCTGTCGATCACGCCTCTGAGCAACCCGGCCGGGGGGCTTCGGCGTCTCGGAAGAAGGCGCCGGCGCGGACGATGATCGGCCTGCCCGGCATGACCGCGGGCGGCTTCGCTGCCCTCGGTGACGGGGCCGATGCCCAGGCAACGCCTGCCGCCGCGGCGGGCAGCGCTGCTCCCGCTGCGGAGTCCCCGTGGGGTGCTCCCCAGGCGGCGGATGGAGCAGCGCCGGCGGCGGCTGGTACGGGCGACGCGGGGATCGTCATCGAGGCGGGGGCCAGCGTCGCTGCGGACTCCGGCGCAGCGGCCTCGTCGGACGAGGTGGGCATCGTCATCGACACCAGCCCAGCCCCGTCGGCGCAGGCGGCTCCCACCGCGCAAGCGACCGAGGCAGCCTCAAAACCGGCTCCCAAACCCGATGGGCCCAGCTACGCTGAAGCGTCTCGTCGCGGATTCACCCGAGAGGGGCGCGACGCGTCGGCGGGCGGGAGCAACATGACCGCTATCGCCATCGGCGCGGTCGTCCTTATCGCCATCATCATCTTCCTCCTGATGAAGTAGGTGGGCATGGCCGACGCATCATCCGGCGGTGGCCGTTGGAGCGAGTCGGCTGATGATTTCTGGCAGGACGCCTCCTTGCCGGGTGACGTGGCCGGAGGCGGCGAGTTGTCGAGGTCGACAGCGAGGTGTGAGGCTTGACGGGCGGCCCCGGGGTAGCTCGCCGGGGGATCCAGGAGCGGCGCGCGGGGCCGCGAGGCGATGGATGGAGTGGCGGGTAGATCCTCCACCGTGGTGGCGACCTGCCTATCGGTCCTCGTGCTCGGCCTATCGGCCCGCGCCGAGGCCGAGTTCGATTGGCCGGTGAGCGTATCTCTCCCGGATAACGATTGGGCCGTCGGCGTCAGCGGCGGTGTGGCCTTTGGCGAGGAGCTGCGTGCGCGAACGACTGGCTGGCTGGCTGGATTGGATGTGAGCTGGCTCGATGGCGTGTTCGGGATTCATGGCGGCCTGCGGGTTCATCGAGAGGGGTTCGATCACCGCTTGGTGGGCTACCTCGAGGCGACCGTCTGGTATGTCGTCCTCATCGGAGCCGGCAGCCACTTCGGGGGCATGTTGGGAGACGGTGGCCCCAGGGTCACCGCGCGCGTGGTCGCTCTGCACGGCTATTTTGGTGTCCCCATCCCGGTCGCTCGGCTCGGCGGCGGCGCGATGGGTGCGCTCGTTGTGTTGCCTTATGTGCGTCCGGGGATGCGATGGGGCGATGGGGGGGACGTTTACGGCTACCACGAGGCCGGCGTCGCGCTCCGGTGGACCAGCTTTGGCTTCTGAGCGCGGTGGTGTGCTGGCCGGCGGCGTGTTGCTGTCCAGACTCTGCCTCGCTCAGGCTCGAGTGGTCGCCCGCGAGCCTGAAGGGCCAGCCGAAGGCGGCGCCCGGCCGGCTATCAGCGCCGCGGTTATTCCTTCCAGGCTCCGAGCACTCGCCCGTCGAGAAAGAAGATCTTGTCGAGGGTCCCGCTCGCCGCCCAGTAGACCGTTGAGGAGTCGAGCCCCATAAGCCCGATCCACTTTTGATCCTGGGCCAGCACCTGCCCCAAAGAGAGATCCTTGCGCAGCTGAAAGACGGAGCCTGCGTTGAACTCGCCGTTGCTGTTTTGAGGCCCGACCGCGTTCCAATAGATGCTCGTCACGTCGCCGGTGATGTCGCGTGGGTTTACGAAGCCGTGCGCCACCAGCTCCGGCTTGATGGTGCCGCCGTCCTTGGGCATCCGAAGCACCTGCCCGTTGTCGACGTAGCTGGTCCAGTACACGTGCTCGTCATCGACGTAGACTCCCCACGGGGCGACCTGGTCGGCGGCCAGAATCTGAAGCGCGCCCCCCTCTCTGAGGACCCGGTTGACGGTCCCGTCTTCCAGGACGGTGCCGGACGCGCTGTTGGTCCAGTAGACGTGATCGCCCTGCACGAACACGTTACGGGGCCCTTGCTGCTTGGTCGCCAGGTCTTGAACGGCGCCCCCCTCCTTGGATACGCGCCGGACGGCATCATCGCCGACGTCGGTCCAGTACACGTGGTCATCGTCCAGGGCCAGCCCGCGCGGGTCTTGTTGGCCGGCCACCAGCTCGACAGGTAGTGGGTCGCCGGTCTCCGGGTGCACGTCTGTACCGTCTTTGGCGGCACGATAGAGCTTCCCTTCGGTGTGGGCGGTCCAGAAGACGTCGCGAGAGTCGACGCGGATCGACCATCCGGGCATCGCGCCCAGCAGCACCGGCTCGCTGCCATCCTTGTTGGCGCGCTTGACGGCGCCGCCGCTGTCCAGGGTCCAGTACACGAAATAGGCGTCCGTGGTGACGCCGCGCGGGTCCTGCTCGCCCCCGGCGACGGTCCAAGGGGCCGAGCATTTTCCGTTCGGGCCACAGCTCTTGCCGTCGTCGCAGGCCCCGCAGGGCTCTCCACAGCCGTCGTCACCACAAGAGGCGCCGGCGCAGCCGACCCGCTCACAGCATCCCGCGGTCCCACCACAATCGGGCTTGTCGCATTGCACCCCGCACTCAGCGACCCGCGTCGCGAAGCATGGAGAGCCGTCATACTTGCCCGCTACGTTGAAGGCCACCGAGCCGCTGCTGTTGCCCGAGACGACGTTGAGGGTGTAGACGCCTTCGGGCGCGTCGGCGGGCGGACAGAACCCCATGGAGAAGTGGTGCGTCGCGTCGAAGCTGTAAGCGTTGACGTCGACCTGGGCCCCATCGACCGGCAGCCCGTCGGGCCCGTTGACCCAGAAGGTGCCATCTGTGGCGATCGTCGGCGGAGACTGCCCGTTGCAGTCGACAGCCGAGAAGTCGAACTGCACCCCGAACGGAGCTTGCCCGTTGACCTGATCGAGGGGGGACAGGGCTAGCTTACAGTTCGTCTCCGCGCAACCTGGAGCGGCGATGACGACCATTCCGGCCAAGCCGGCGAAGAGTGCATGAGAGCTGCGACGCATCTGTAGGGCTTACCGCATCCGTCCCTTCAGCTCAACGGCTTATGCCATCTACATCGCTTCGTAGAAGACCAACCACGAGGTCATCTTGATCTCCGGGAGGTAGCCGCCCGGGTCGGTGACGATCGGCGTGTAGTGTTGGTAGTTGAACAATCCGTTGTAGCTCAGGGCGTTGTTGGTGGGCTGTAGCAGGGGCGTCATCCCTTGGGTAAAGGGCTTGACGTCCATCCCGGCGCACCACCCCGCGCGGCCCAGCTGCCAGGTGCCGAATTGATTGGGGACTCCCCCCTCAGCGGTGCGCTCCAGACAACCATAGGCCGTCCCTGCGGTGGGGTGCTCGAGCCAGAAGGACTGGCCGTTCAGCGTGAACTGGTGTTGGTGATTGCAGAACTCCGCGCAGCCGTTGACGGTCGAGCTGTGCCCATGGCCCGAGACGACCGCGAACAGCTCGACGTGAGTCGTCTCTTCGGTCACGTCGAAGGTCACCGGCGGGTGGGTCTCGGGGGCGTTGTAGTCCGCATTGAAGGCCGTGCCGCCTTGCCGCCCCCAGAGGTACGTGAGCTTTGTCGGCCGCCGCCCACTCCCCGAGTCCCACAGAAAGATCTTGCCTTGCAGGTCGTAGCCGTTTGCGCCCGCGAACCGCAGCGTCTTGGTGCCGCCGCTGTTGACCATCGGAAGCAAGGGGGAAAGATCCGTCATCCACTCCCCCTCGCGCCCGTACGACGTCACGTAACGAGCGAACTCGGTGCCGCAGCCGCAGTTGCAGGGGCCGAAGTCGGTGCCGTCCTCGAGGCATGTTCGGCTCCCCTCGACGGTGTCGCCGACCGGGGTGATGCAGTCGCAGGTGGTGGTCTCCGGGCCATCCTGCCCGTCGAAGGTACAGGCCTGAGCCGGCGGATCAGGCGCCTGAGCGACGTCGTCACAGATGAACACCGTCTGGATGTAATCCCACTCATTGCAGCCGGCGTCCTTGCCTTGCTTGTGGTCGGGACAAGCGGTGTAGAGCCAGATGGCCATCTTGTCGAAGCCGGCCATGGTGTCAGCGTCCGGGAACTCGACGTCCCAGCGCGAGCTGAACCCTCCCGCCCATCCCCCGTTGTGGCGATCCCCGGCGGTCCAGACATCGAGGGTCGTGGCGACATCCCGCTCCAGCCCTTGAGTCTTCCAGTGGAGCTCGGCCTCGTAGTTGAAGTACACCGCTTCATTGCCAAGGTATCCGATGGGGCGGGAGTCGTCGGTGAGGTCCCACAGCAACCCGACCTCGCGCCATCGCTGGAGGCGGTCGATACCGAAGAGGAAGTACCCGTGGCTGATGATGAACTGCCCCACGGAGCCGGGGAGGGCGTTGGCCTGCGCGTCGATGTAGTGGATGCGGCCGACCCATTGGGCTTGCTCGTCTGCCGAGAGCATCTGCAGGGCCGCGTCGACCCGCTGCTTCATCTCGCTCATGTCGGTGGCGTAGGACGGGTCGAACGAGCCGAAGAAAATATGGACGTTCGTCGGAGTGTAATAGAACAGGGACGCGACGCTGGTGTTCCAGAACTCGTTGTTGTAGCCGCTGGCGCCGTACTTGATGGCGAACAGGAGGCTGTCTTCCCCGGTCCAGAGCTCGGAAAGGGTGACGTCCCCCTCGTCGATGAGCGACACCGTGAAGTCCTCCGCGGTGTCCTTGATCCCGAGGCCATAGGGGCCGGCGTTCCACGGGACGATGATGTCGCCCAGGGCTTCGCACAACGGCCCCTCCCAGCCCGGATGGCAGGTGCAGCCACCACCGTCTGCGCAGACACCGTGGACGCAGTCGCATCCCGGAGGTGGCGGGAGCTCTGCGCTCGTCTCCAGGTTCGCGTCCGTGGCGCTGGTCTCGCTCGCATTCGCATCCGGATCCACCACGGGCGCGTCGGAGACGGCGTCGGCGCTGCTGTCGGAGGTCGTAGTGGTTGTCGGGGCGGGGCATGCCGACCCGAGGGCGAGCATGGCGGCGCCAAGGAGGAGTGCCGGATAGCGTCTTTTCATGGCCCGAGAGTATGACCTCAAGCGTGGCTGTGATGCCACCGGGAAGTTGGACGGAAGGTAGAACCGGATTGCAGAGTTAGGTGAATTATCATGACGCTGGGTTGAGTGAGATGTATCCTCCCCGCGTCAATAGCCCGTGCGACCCCTGTCAAGCTGTCTTGAGATAAGCCCATGCAGAAGATCTTCGTCGAGCACATCTTCGATGTTCCGCGTGACACCTTCGTCCAGGAGTTTTTCTTTGGCGAGGAGTTCAACCGGTCAGCTCACGCCCACATGCGCTTCAAACGGCGCCAGGTGCTCGAGGACCATGACGAGGAGCGGCGCCGCGCGATGCGCATCGAATACGTCACCAGCGAGAAGCTCCCGTGGGTGGCGCGCAAGCTCTTCGGTCACGCGGACGTGGGCTGGATCGAAGAGTTGAACTACTGCAAGCGTTCCCACCAGGCGAACATCACGATGATCGGGCACATCTTGGCAGACCGCATCAGGTCCAACGGGGTGATGACCTTCCATGAGCACCCTGGCGGCCGCACGCGCCGCACCTTCGACATCGATGTTCACGTTGCGGTGCCGGCGGTGGGGCGGGCGATCGAGAAGAAGATGCTCGGTGACACCAGGAAAAACTTCGATCTCATGGCGGCGTTCACCCGCTGCTGGATCCGCGATCGCCGCTTGGCCCACGCGGTCTAGAGCGGAGGTACAGGCCGCCGCAGAGAGGCCTTTTCGGCGTCAAGGTCGACCGCGGGGCATGCAATCGGAAGACTGAGCTGTCACCTGCAGCGCGGTCGGTAGTGCGCCGCCATTTAGCAGGACCGCGTAGCGCCGGATACGATCTGGGGGCCCTGGTGGGCGGAGCAGGAGGTGGCCGCTCACCGTGGATCCGGTGACCACCTCGGTGTGCAGCACGTCCCCGTCGATCCGGGTGAGCAGGAGGCTACCGCCGCTGTCTTCGGTCACCGACGCCAACCGTTGCGCGCCGGCTCCGCTGTAGCGTAGCGAGAGCGTCCCTCGATCCGGCGCGGCGGTCGCTGACGCGATGGCCGTGCCGTCCAGTGACGGCCTGCTGCGCACCACGTACAGGATGGCCTCGCCGTCGCGCTGGAGCGCGGCTGGCAACAGGCGGTAGCCGGTCAGCGGGGGCCAGTGGTCGAGCCGGCTCAGGGCCGCGCGGAGAGCCCGTTGACCTCCTCGCACCGTCAGGGCGCCGGGCATCCCGACGTGCTGCGTCACGGTGACGCCGTCTCCGGCGCGGGTTCGGATGCGGCTGAGCACCTGGCTTACGCGCGGCCTGGGTGGTAACACGTGCATGGCGAACTCGCCCTTTCGGGTCGCGAGCGCTGTCAGAGATCGGACGCGCCGGGCCACATCTCCCTCGTGGCAGAGTGGATCGACGCGAACAGCCACCTCCAGCGAGATGTCGGCTTGTCCGAGCGGGATGAGCGCGACGCCGTCCACCGGCGTCCACTTCGAGAGCGCCTTGAAGCGGGTGGCGAGGACCTCAATGATGGCGTCGCGGTCCGCCGCAACGCCGCCCGCCAGGGTCATGCTCAGGGTCAGCCGCCCGTGGGCCTCGGTCACCGCGATCGGCGCCGCAGTGCCGCTGTCGCCTTCGCGGCAGCTCGAACACATCGTAGCGAGCAGGAGGGCGCCAACCAGCGAGATGACGGAGGGCATCTTCGAAGTGATAGTGCGGCCGCCCCGGGATGTCCATCGTCGGGCACTGTGCTCGCTGGCCATGGGTTGGTTGGCGGGCTCACGACGCCCGATGCTCGGCTCAAGTTAAGATGGCGCGAGCGGGGTGGGCCACCGGTTACCCGTCCGGAGACCACCGGGTTCGGCACGTCTCTGGTCGCCATGGGCGTGCCGCGACAGCTTCGGGGCACGTGCGTGATGAACTACGAGCCAGAGGGCCTGTCGTGCGAGCTCGAGGTTTCCCTCGCGGCGGTCCAGGGTAAGCGCGGTCAGGGGGCGAGACCGTGAAGCCATCCGTGGGGTCAGCTCTGGTCGTTGAGGACGAGGCTTTGGTGGCCATGATGGTCGAGAGTTGGCTGTTGCGATCACGCGTCGTTGACGTGGCCGTGCGCTCTTCGCTGGCGGAGGCGTTCGAGTGGCTGAGAGAGGGGCAGCCCGATCTTGCGATCGTGGACATCAACCTCGGCGAGGAGACGTCTTACCCCCTGATTGAAGTCCTCGAAACTCGTGACGTTCCGGTCATCTTGGCGACCGGCTATAGCTCCTCGGAGGTTGCCGAGCCTTGTCGTGAGACCCCCATGCTTCAAAAGCCTTCGGTCTTCCAACGATTGATTTCGACCGTCGATCGGCTGTGTCCACTCGTCGCCGTGAGCCCATAGCAGGCGACGGGGTGCCTTGCGGTGACCGCCCGCGTCCCTCCGCGAGGGCTGCTTCGAGGCGTCCCATGGCGCGCGCCGTCATCGCTGCTCGCGCGCCTCGGGTGGCCGCAATCTGCAATCTCCTTGCGCGCGACCTCGTGAAACGATAGGTTGTGGATGGGGCTGGGTCGGCCTGCGGTAACGAGAAGACAACATGCCGGTGAACGAGCAGAAACGGGCGAGCTTCGCGAACGCGAACAAACCCAAAGAGGTCGCAGATCCTCCCGACTCGGAGAGCCCCGCGAAGACCGCGGAGCCCGAGCCTCAAGACGGGGAGTTGGTCGCACTCGAGGGCGAGGGCGGCGGCGGCGGCGGCGAACAAGAGGCGCAGGCCGCGGCTCCTGCCGACGATAGCGGCGAACAGGCCGCAAAAACCTACAACTTCAAGGTAGGTGGCGTCGACTTCAATATCCAGGATGACGGTGACGCCAAGGTCACCGTGCCTGAAAAGAAGCTCTGGGAGACCTTCGGGCCCAAAGACAAGCACAGCCTCAAGTGGAGCATGCCTATCCCGGGCATCCCCGTGCCGATTACCCTGACGGTCGGTGCCAGCATCAACTACCTG
>JAAZYN010000780.1 GCA_014239625.1 Myxococcales bacterium
AAGGCCTTTGATGGGCGCGTAACCTTTATCGATGGGCTCGAGGCGACCCTTGATCCAAGCACCGGTCAGCCCAGAGCGAGGGTCACCATCCCGGGGACCACAAAGACCCGCAAGGCGCTCCAGAGCGACGACATGCACTTGAACTGGCAAGGCGCCCGCTGGCTGCTCGCGGAGCCCGTCCTGAAACTGCTTCGCCCCTGTCTCCCAGATAAACGCCGCGCCTCACCCAAGAGCACCTCCTCGCCCAAAGCCGGGGCGCGCTGAACCACGGCGCGGCAGCTCTCCCCGAGCGTCCGGTCCAGAGCCGGGTCGAGGTGGTTGCTCTCCGCCCGGGGCTGTCCCCGGGCGGTCGTTGATGGGCATGGTCACCCTATGAGGATGCCGTCGCGCCGTTACGGGTTTGCGGGTCGGCGCCGAGCGAGCGCGGGCGAATGCGCGTGGCCCGGTCGCATCCTCGCGTGTCCTCGGAGGTCCTCGGAGGTCGAGAGCGTTCGGGCTCCGTCTCGCTGGCCCCGCTCGTCCTCGGTCAGCGCATCTCCCGGGCGCCTCAGGGGGGCGGCACGCAACAACCCCTCGGGAGACCGAACAAGAGTCGTGGACTTTTGTCCGCCTCGACGGCACGCTGAGGCGTAATGAAGCGCGCTATTCGTAACGTCACGGCCACCGTCTTTGTGACGGCGATGGCCAGCGCCTGCTCAGGTGACTCCCGAGCCCCCGCGAGCTTCGCGGCGGGCGATGCCTTCGGGCTGGAGCTGAGAGGTAGCGCCGGAGACACGGTCAACGCCGACCTGGGGGACACTGAGGCGTGGACGGACGGCAGCACCCCGGATGGGGCCTCGTCGGACGCGGAGACGGCGCCCGAGGTCCCTGACGTCGCGACCGAGGATGCGTCGCCGGAGGCGACCCCGAGCGACGCCGCCTCCGAGTTGGACACCCCCATCGACATATGCACGGCGAGCTGTGAGGGGCTTCAATGTGGCGACGACGGCTGCGGCGGGAGCTGCGGCGCCTGTCCCCTGGGCGAAGGCTGTGACGCCGGCGCCTGCGAGGGGTGCGACGACGGGCTGAGCTGGATCGGGTGCTGCGAGGGGGGCGTGGCTCACTGGTGCCAGGACGGTCAGCCTCAGTCCCAGGCGTGCGCGGACAGCTGCGGCTGGGACTTCACCGGGTCCTTCTACAACTGCGGGTTTTCGGTCGCCGAGCCCACCGGGGCTCATCCCTACGATTGCGATGGCGACTGCACCCCTCAGTGTGACGGCAAGACCTGTGGCGGCGACGGATGCGGTGGCGACTGCGGGACCTGTCCGAGCAGCCACGCATGCGTGGAGGGTGTCTGCGTGGAGGGCAACTGCGGCGCGGTCACGGGGGCCGGCTGTTGCACCGCCGATTCGGTGCTCTTCTGCCAACAAGGCCAGCTCCAAGGCTATCCCTGCCTGCTTGGTCAGGGCTGCGGTTGGGACGACGGTAAAGGGGCCTACAACTGCGGCTTTGGCGGCGAGGACCCGAGCGGGGTCAACCCGCTCCTCTGCTGCACGCCGCAGTGCGACGGCAAGGCCTGTGGGGACGATGGCTGCGGCGGGAGCTGCGGGAGCTGCGCGGCGAGCCAGGAGTGCAAACCGGACGGGGCGTGCGGTGAGGTGTGCGTCGCGGACTGGTGCGCCGACAAGCAGTGCGGCGACGACACCTGCGGTGGCAGCTGCGGGTCATGCCAACCGGGGTGGGAGTGCAAGCCCGACCAGCGGTGCCTCCCTACGGCCGCCTGTGTCCCACAGTGCGACGGCAAGACCTGCGGAGACGATGGCTGTGGCGCGGTGTGTGGCTGGTGCGGCGACGGCGCTCAGTGCGACTCGTCGGGCAACTGCGTGGCCTGGGAGTGCGCGCCTGATTGCGGCGGCGCGACCTGCGGCTCCGACGGGTGCTGGGGTCACTGCGGGGTCTGCGATGAGGGGCACCTGTGCATCTCCGGCGTGTGCGAGAAGGTCAACCTGTGCTCCCAGCTGCCCGCGGGCGGGCGCTGCGATGGCTCGGTGGCGGTGAGCTGCCGCGGGGGCAACACCATCGTCAACGAGGAGTGCCCGAGGTATGGAAAAGTCTGCGCGATCCACGACGGCGAAGCGTCCTGTGTGGTGCCGTCCGCCACCCAGGAGCCGAGCTCTGACGGGGACGCGGTGACACCGCCGCCGCAGCCGTCCGGTGGCTGCCAGGGAGGCCCCCAACCCATCACCGTCGGGTGGTGGATGCTGCTGTTGGCCGCGACCTCGCGCCGTCTCCGCTCAGCCCGTCTCGTCGGCGCCGCCTGCAGGAAGACGACGTAGACCGACATCCGGGCCAGCCCGGATGTTTCATGGAGCTTCGAGCGAAACCAAGAAGGCTTAGTTAGTTAGCCCGGAACATTCATGGAACTTCGAGCGAAACCAAGGAGGCGTAGTGCTGCCG
>JAAZYN010000781.1 GCA_014239625.1 Myxococcales bacterium
ACCGCGTAGTCTTCATACGGGGCACTAGCACTAGCACTAGCCTGTCCGGAAATCCGCTCTCTCGCCGCGTCGCAACCATCTCGCCTCCGCAGCGACGACCGTACTCATCGCGGCCCTCGATAGCAACGAGCCGCTCCATCAACCCCGCGACGCCGGCTCTGACGTCGGAAATCGCTCACGTCAGACTTGCGGCTGAGCCAACGGCGAGCGCACCATAGGCTACGCCGGCGCAACGCCGGCGGCTCCGGGGTGTCGCTTCCTTTCACGGACGTTGTGGTCCTCGGACACCCTCAACGTGTCTCTCCAAGGTCACCTGCTCGCTATGGCCGCACTCAGCGCACTGAATCCTCCCAGGCGATATCCCGACTGCCGGCAACTCAGCCGTCTGAGAGCCCAGTGCGCGAGCGTGCTGGTGGTGCTCGGGGTGGGCTGCAGCGCCCCTCTACCTGGCCCCATACCCACCCCGGAAGATACGGCTCAGGACGATGAGCGACGCGCTGGAGACCACGGCGCTCCCCGAACCGACGCGGCGCCGCCCGAGGCGGACATCGACGCTGTCAGCGGCGACGAAGATGCTGTTGGTGAGGACGCTGGCGCTGGCGACGGCCCTGGCGACGTGAGCCCAGAGGCGGCCGACAGCGGTCCCTTCATCGTCCCCCCAGAGGGGCCGTGGCGCAGTCTGCTCTATCCGAATGACTGGAGCCCGGACATGGAGCCCGACACCGCGGGGCGTTTTCTCCATGACTTCTCCTACGCCGGGTATCGGCTCGGCCAGACGCTTCAGGCGCCGGTCGGGACCCCCTTCGACCCTGTGGACTTCGGAGCGGACTCCACCGGCGTGGTCGACAGCACCGGCGCGTTTCAGGCGGCCATTGACGAAGCTTCGCTGCACGCCTCTGCGAGCCCCACAGCTGCAGCGGTCGTCGCCATCCCCGCTGGTACGTTTCGACTCGACGGCACCTTGACGTTGACCACGTCGCGGGTGGCGCTGCGGGGCGAGGGCAGCGGGCTGACACATCTTTGGTTCACCAACGACGCTCTGGACTACGCCGCGCATCTGGAGATCCGAGGGACCCTCGTAGAAGAGGGCGAGACACCGCTGGTCAGCGACACTCCAAATCGGAGCGTGTCGGTCGAGGTCAGTGACGCCGGCGCGTTCGCGGTGGGCGACGACGTCCACCTGGGCTGGACGATCGACGCGGCCTTCGTCGCCGAACACGGGATGACAGGTGTCTGGGTCCCCTTCGTCGACACCTGGGTGCCCATGTTCAGGCGAACCATTGTGGCCATCGACGCGACCTCGCAGCCGCACGTCGTGACCCTCGACGTGCCCGTTCGCTATCCGGTGAGGACGCAACACGGCGCCACCATACGGCGGGTGATCGGGTACCTGACCGAGGTCGGGGTCACCGGCCTCAGCGTCGCCAACGCCGTCGATGAGGCCGTCGCGAAGAGCCACGATCAGGTGCACGCTTTCGCGCTCAGCGGCGTGGCCGATGGGTGGGTGGATGACGTGACGTCATTCGCGGCGCCGAATGCCATCGCAGACGGCGATGGGGTGACCCCCCATCTGCAGTCCAGCGGCGTGCTGGTGCATGCATCCAAGCGGGTCACCATCACCAACATGGACCTGCGCAACGCTCAGAATCGCGGCGGCGGCGGCAACGGTTATCTGTTCGAGGTGCGGCAGTCCTCCGAGGTGTTGTTCTCGGACTGCGTGGCTCGTCGGGGACGCCACAATTTCATCCAGAATTGGGGGTTCGGGGCCAGCGGCATCGTCTGGCTGCGCGTCGACAGCGCGGAAGGACAAGCCATCAATGGCGGGCTGAAGGCCTTGGGGTTGTCGGAGTTCCACCATGAGCTCGCGATGGCCAACCTCATCGACGCGAGCCACGTCTCGGACGGATGGGCCGCGGTCAATCGCAAGTCGCAGAGCTCCGGCGCCGGACACACAGCGACTCAGTCCGTCTTCTGGAATGTCGTCGGCGACGGGATCGTGCGATCGTATCAATACGGTCACGGATACGTTGTCGGGACCGGGCCTGACATCGACATCCAGACGGTGCACACTCCGGCTCCTCCGGAGTTTGCCGAGGACCTCGACCTCTGGGAGCAGCTGCAAAAGTGGGAGGGCACATCTCCGCCCGATTGGACGGAGGGGGCGGGCCGGGCCGATGACCTCCAGCCTTCGTCGTTGTATGAAGACCAGCTGGCGCGCAGGGTGGGCCCCCAACCCTGATGGAGGCGGTCAGGCTGATTGAGCTCCAAACGCGGGAGCTGTTCGGCTCAGCTCGAGGCGGGGCGGCGTGAGGCGACCGTCGCGCGCTGCTGCTGCTCGTCGGCGTCGCGATTACGCGCTGCTCATTGTCGTCTGCATAAGATAGAGATGGAGAAAAAAACCACTCTTCATATGCGCCGCCTGCGTCAGGGACGAG
>JAAZYN010000782.1 GCA_014239625.1 Myxococcales bacterium
CCCGAGCAGCCACACGCTGACGGTAACCGTGACTCTGGACGACAGCCCGGAGGCCGACGCCCTCGTCGTCCAAGGGGGAACGAGCAACACGTGGCGAACAGGCGCCGACGGAACGGTCAGCGTCCAGGTCGACATGACGGTCGAGGGTGAGGTCGCGCTGGTCGCGTCGCACCGCGAGGCGCGAAGCTGGTCAGAGCAGATCTGGCGCAACAGCCCAGCGGACGCGGTGATCATCGCGCTGAGGCGGTACGACCCGGCCGACAACCCCGAGTACACGTTTCAAGATCCGGGAGAACCAGGAGCCAGCCCCACCACGGGCCAATGCGGGCATTGCCACGTCACCATCAACGAGGCGTGGTACGCATCCGAACATCGCACCAGCGCCAGCAACCCGCGGCTGTATGACCTCTACACGGGCCGCGCAGCGAACGCGGTGACGCCTGCGGACTGCGCCGATGTCTCGGGGGTGTGGACCGACGGGCAGGAGCCCGGGAGTGACACCACCGCCGCAGCCTGCTTTTCGGGACCCAGCGCGCTGGCCGACATGAACAACGGGTGCACCCCCGGCACTGACTGCGAGACGAGCGCGACCCCGTTCGGTGGATGCGCCGACTGCCATGCACCGGGTATCGACGGCTCCCTGGGCCAGCGCGACCTGCTGCACGCCACCGGTCGAGCCTACGATTACGGCGTGCACTGCGACGTCTGCCATAAGGTCGAGAGCGTCGATCTGTCTGCGGAGGCGGGCGTCGCGGGGCGCCTCGGGATTCTTCGCCCGAGCGAGCCTGGAAGCCTGTCGCTGGGCCCCTTCAAGCCGCTGCAGTTCGGCCCCAACCCCGACGTGCCCAACATCCGCATGGGCAACGTGCCGCGAGAGCATTTCCACACGGCCGACCTGTGCGCGGGCTGCCACGAGCTCGACCAGCCGGTCCTCGTCGCCGGCGCGAGCATCGATCTGGCTCGGTGGCCGTCGGGCCGACTCCCGATACACAGCACCTACAGCGAGTGGCAGGCCGGGCCCATGAACCCAGGCGCCCCGTGCCAAAGCTGCCATATGCCTCCGGACCCGGACGTGCTCAACAGCGCCGACCTTCAGCTCTTCGAGGGCGCCAGCATAGGCATCGTCGGAGGTTGGAAGCGCCCCCCCGGCGCGGTGCGCAAGCACGTGTGGATCGGACCACGCGCCGACGGCAGCGGGATGCTCGAGAACGCGGCGGCGCTCTTCGTCGACGTGGCCCTGGTAGGCGATGAGGTGACCGCCACGGTCACCACAAAGAACGTCGGGCCAGGCCACGCGATCCCCACCGGCGAACCCATGCGCTCGTTGGTGTTGACCGTCCAAGCCCACTGCGCGAACACCGCGCTCGTACCCGCCAGCGGCGACGCAGTTCCCGACTATGGTGGCGCGGTGGTGACGCGTGACAGCGCTCAAGACTGGACGGTGTGGCCAGAGGCCGCGGTCGGCGACGTCATCCGGGTCGTCGCCCGGGGTGGAGCGTTCAACGACTACGAGGGTCATGGCCCCTTCGGCGACGGGACCTTCAGCGCCGTACAGAAGGGCTTGCCGGTCGACAGCGTGGTCGGCGAGACCTCGGTCACAGCGGTCGGAGGCGACGGCACCGTGACCCTGGATGCGCCGCTCCCCGTCGGGGACATCGCGTACCTCACGCGGGGGCCAACGGACTTCGCCGGTCTACCGGGGATGGCGTTCGCGCGTGTGCTCGTGGGTGCCGACGGCGAGCGCATGGTCGCGCACCACGCCGCGGTGGACGTCGCCAGTGACAACCGCCTGCTGCCGCAGAGCGCGTGGACGTCGTCGCACACGTTCACCAGCACCTGTGACGACCCCACCGTCACCGCCCGGCTGGTTCATGTCGACGTGCCGGCCCGGCTGAGTCGGCTCAAGGGCTGGGTCCGAACAGCTCGACCCATGGCCGAGGTGACGCGATGAGAACCGTGTCGCTGATGTGCAGCCTGCTCTGGGTCGCGTGCCCGCCCGCGGGGCCGGCTGAACAGCCCGAGGCCGCGCAGCGCGCGGTGGGAGCAACCCTCACGTCGCCGCAAGAGGCGGTAGACAGAGACCCCGAAACAGACGTGGTGGAGATACACCTCACCGCCGAAGCCCACGACGGCGAGACCTGGGCCTACAACAACCAGATACCGGGGCCCACCATCCGCGCCAGAGTCGGTGACACGGTCACCGTCCAGCTCACCAACCTGTTGCCAAACCCAACCACGATTCACTGGCACGGTGTCGACGTGCCGTTCGCCATGGACGGGGTCCCCTGGATGACCGATCCTGTAGGGGCTGCCGAGACCTTCACGTATTCGTTCGAGGTACATCGGCCGGGCACGTTCTGGTACCACCCCCACTTTGACACCATGCATCAGGTCGATAGAGGCCTCTACGGGTTCCTGGTGGTCGAAGCGCCCG
>JAAZYN010000783.1 GCA_014239625.1 Myxococcales bacterium
CGCCTTACCGCGATGGCCCTGGTTGGCGGTGAGCGCCCCGACGACGGCCTCCTTGCTCAGCGTCGTCGGGTCCCGACGGGGCTCGGCGTCCGCGGGAAGCAACGCCGCGACCTCATCGGTCAAGGCGATGACGTTCGAAGGGCTCGACGACAAGGCGCGCCAGACCAGGCCTTCGAGCTGCCTCGTGTGCGTCGTGAAGTCCACGGCGAGAAGGGCGGTCAGCAGGTTCGGCGCCAGCCGCGGGACCGCAGCGGGTCCTCCCCAGCCCTCGAAGAAGCGGACCCCGAGCTCGGGGTCCGCATCCGTGATGCGCTCGAGCACATGACGCACCAGCAACGGGATGTCCTCGCGCCGCGCGTTCAGACCGCTGATGGACAGCCGAAGCGGGAGCCGGGCCGCGAGATCGTGCTTCAGCGCTTCCGGTGGCCGGTTGGTCGCGGCCACCAGGCGGAAGTCCGACGCATGGAGTTTGGCGTCTCCCAGACGCTGGTACTCTCCACCCGCATCCAGGACACGCAAGAGATGGGTTTGGAGCGGCTCGAGCAGCTCGCCGATCTCGTCGAGAAACAGCGTGCCGCCGTCAGCCTCTCCGATGAGCCCCTGACGCTCACGCATCCCGGGGTTCGGATAGCCCCGGATGTTGCCGAAGAGCTCCGCATCCAACAAGCTCTCTGGGATGGTCGCCGCGTTGCGCGCCACCCACGGGGCGGCGCGGCGGTCGCTCATCTGGTGGATGGCTCGAGCGGCCAGCTCCTTGCCCACCCCCGACGGGCCCTGAATCAACACGTGGGCGCTGCGCCGCGCCATGAAGGCGAGGGTGTCTCGCAACACCCAGATGTTCGGCGACTCGCCGACGATACCAAAGTGGTCGGCGCGTCCGAAGCTCGGCGCGTGTGACATCTCGAAGGTCCGACACGCCGGCGTTCGATCAGGTCGCCGCACCAGCAGCAGCACGAGGCGCTGCTCGAGGTGCACGGTGTCGCCCTCTCGGAGGGTCGCTTCGGTCACGACGCGCCCTGACACGGTCATGGGGCAACGTCCCACGTTGACGACCCGGACCCCCCCGCGACCGGGATGAAGCTCGAGCTGCATCCGCGACAGGCGCTTGCTCCCGAGCGGCGGCTGCGGCACACGCCGGCCCGGCCTGGTTCGCTCGAAGACCGCCCGCTCCATGGTGTCCGAAGCCAGCGCGCCGCCGCGCCCAAGGGACCGGGGCTTTCCCCGCTCGGGGATGAAGCACACCTCACCGACGCGGCCCGGCGCGTGTCGGTACCAGGCGATCACAAAGGCCCACGACAGGCTGGGTGGATCGTCGGACTGCCAGACATCGACCGTATCTACGTCGGTGGTGTGGCCGCTCAAAAGGCCCCCCCCGCGGACACGCTCACGCCAGCCACACCCACCGCCAGGCCGCCCCGCACCTCAGCCCCCTGGGGGTCCCCGACGGCGTCCGCCACAGCCCACAGCACGGCCCCCACAAAGAGCGCGCCGGCGACGCCATACAAGACATACGCGGACGTCACCTTGTGGTCGCCACGCGCGACCAACGCGTCGGCGTCACGCCACAGGAGCGCTTTGTCCTCTGCCTCACTGTAATCCATCGCCGCCAGACCATGTAGCAAGCCTCCTATCGACGCCAGCGCCAGGGCGCTCCCGCCGGTCGCCCACACGCCGCCCGGGGGGGACCAGGGGGCTGGGGGGCTGGGCCGCAGCACCATCTTGAGGGAGGCCCCCGGTTCGACCCGGATGGTCTGGCGCTCGTTGACGAACTCCGAGTGGGAAATCTGTACGACATGGCGCCCCGGCGCGAGACGGACCGTGAAGGGTGGGGACGGCCCGGCGCGGCCGTCGATGGTCACCACGGCGCCAGACAACGGCTTGCCCGCGGGATCCAGAGCCTCGACCGTGACCTCTCCCGGGGTGTTGGCCCGCTCGATGTCCCGCAGGCGGGACACCTCATCGAGGCGCTTGGCCACCACTGTGCGCTCCTGAGCCTCCAACCCGGGGCTCGCGCTCAGGAGCCTGAGCAACGCCTGCGCGCGCTGGTAGCGCCGCAGCGCGACCAGCGACAGGGCCTTGTAGAACCGAGCGCGGCTCCGCGCCTTGTCAAAGAACGGCCCGGAGCGCTCTCGGATGGCGTTGAGCGCAGCGTCTAGGGCGGCCACCGCTTCGGCATGTCGAGACGACCGGCGGTGCGCGATGGCTCGCGACACGGACCGGTTGAACGCGTCCACCGCTCGGGTCGCAGGCGCCACCACTGGCGCGGAACCGCGAGGCGGGTCTGCAGGCTCTGCGACTACGAGCGCTGCCACGCACCACAATGTCCCCAGGGTCGCCATCGGTTGCAGCATGGGCTCCCGAGCCGCGTTTTTCAATGGCGCCTGTCAGCGGATGGGCAGCCGCTCGATGTTCAAGCCGTTGCCCGGGCTGG
>JAAZYN010000784.1 GCA_014239625.1 Myxococcales bacterium
CCGTCCAGTATTGCGACGATGCCTTGTCGAAGATGGGGCCGGCGCTGCAACGCCTGACGGTCGACAAGCCCTCTCTGGTCCCGAAGGCCTGCCTCGGCAAGTGAGCGGCGCACCGCGCTCGTGAATGGGTCCGCCGGCATCGGCTCCGGACACGTCCCCCGCCGCGCCGTGGGTGATCGCGTTCCCCTGCCGGCCCTCTGCCCCCGGTGCGGAGCCGCGCCCGATCTGGAGCGGCGGCGTCACCGCCGGTGGTTGCTGCGGCTGGGCACGCCCAGAGTCGTCGCAGCGGAGGCCACCACGGCCCGAGCCTGGCGAGGCTCTCGCTCCGCGGAGTGCGTCGCCATCGCCATCGGTCGGTCCACCGCGGCGCGACGTGCCTCGCCAGGCTGGCGGATGCTTGACACGCAGGAAATTGCGCGATACTGAACATATGTAACCGTTACCTATGTTCAGGAGTCGGCGCATGACGCTTCACCCTCTCAACGTCCCCGATGCAACGGATGGCTCTGATTCAGTGATCTCGCAGGAGATTCGCGAGATCGTGGCCCTCTTTGACGACGGCGGCGCCCTCGACGGTCTGGTGTTTCCGGAGGTCGACCACGCGGCCTTCCATGCGCTCATCTCCGACGTGAACGGCTGCGGCGCCGGCGTCATCGAGGCCGGCAAGCTCCTCGCCGAAGCTCGGGCAGCGCTGGCCACCGCAGAGTCCATGATCGCTCGTCGCGCGCAGCTGGCGCTGGCATACGCTCGGGTCTACGCCGCTGACAACCCGGCGCTGATGGAGACTTTCCAGGCGCTCACGCTGTCGCGCCGTCTGGCCAGGCAGAGCAAGCCTCGTCGCCGGCGCAAGAGGGCTGCCATGCCCAAATCGGCCGCCTCGGGTAAGTCGACGGCCGAGCTGCCCCTGGTCGCCGTGGGCTGACGCGTCACCCGTCAGGGGCGACCAGGCCCCTGACCTGAGCTGCTCTCATCACAGGTGCAGCGTCAGCGCCTTGGTCAGGCTCATACACATCTGCTCGAGGGCGGTCTGCTGCCCAGTCGTGAAGCCATCGCCGCGCTTGGAGTTGATCAACACCAGGGTGGACACCAAGCGACCCCGATTGAGGACAGGCGCCCAGGCGAGGCTGCGCGCGTCCAGGGTCATGGTTCCCTGGTGTCGGCCCTGGAACCTCAACGTCCAGTCCAGGTCGCGGAGCATCACCACCGACTGTCGGTTCAACAGCACGTCAGCCACGTCGTCGGTCAGCGGCAGCACCGTGCCGAGGAGGCCCTTCACGGCCCGCCCGCGCGCCGCGACGACCCGTCCCCGACGTGGGTCCCCCGCGGGCAGTAGAAAGAGCGCGGACTCCGCCGCGATGGTGTTGAAGGCGAGGTCGACCGCCGCGTCGATGATCTGTTCGGCGTTGACGAACTCCGTCTCGATTCGGGCCAGCGGGTCCTTCAACACGGTCAGGAGTTGCTCGTCGGTCAGTCCCGGCCCGTCGGTCGCCGCTGGGTCGTCCCGCTGGGAGGTCGCGTGGGAAGCACCTGCGGTGATCCTGGACAGGGGGCTGGTGCCGGTGCGGTCGCTGGTCAACGGTGCGTTCGTGGCCGCGGAGCCCTGTGGCCTGGCAGAACCGTCTGGTCTGGGCGCTGTCGGCCGCCGCGTGGAGGCCGGTTTGTGTTGCCGCTCAGGGCGCTTCGCGGAGGCCTGCGCCTGCGGGTCGCCCGTGTCGGGCGGGGCCGACGTCGGTCGCTCGGGCCGGGGTGGTTTGCGTGGGCGTGTGATCGCGTGTTGCGAGGAGGTAACGGCCGGCGGCGGTGACCGGAGCGCGGCCTTCGCGCTGCTGGCCACGATGACCGGGGTGGGGTGTTCTGGCTCGAACGGCGGGCGGGGAGCGGCCATCATCGGCCGTGCCTGGTCGGAGCTCATCGGCGCGGTGGTTGCCTGCGCGGCCAGAGGCTGTGGTCGGTCGCTGTCCGATCCGTGAGTCGCTCCGACGGGGCGAATCTCGAAGGTCCTCTTGTTCGATGGTTGCCGCACTCGGATCACTCCGTGCGGCTGAATGTCGATTTGCGAGTCCGGCGGCACCGCCTCGTCGCCCGCCTCCGCGAGCCCTTTGCGCAGGGCCGCAAGCCAGTTTGGCGCTTCGATCGTCAGGTTGACCGCGAGGTCGTCGGCACCTCGTCCTGGAATTGTAATTTCGAAGTTCAACCTACCGGCTCTCCGGGTCGCGCCGCGCTTCAGGGTAGATCGTCGGAGTAGGTGCCAGCAAGCGGCTCGGCCTTTACAGATGATGCATCCTTGAGGAAGGTGGAGGGTGTCGCTGGATGCCCTGCTCGAAGACCCCTCGCTGCTCGTCGCAGAGCCGCAGGCGCTCTGGTCTGCCATCCACACGGCGCTCGCGGCTGGCGCGAACTGGGAGCCACCGCCCGGGCTCGCCGACCA
>JAAZYN010000785.1:0-392 GCA_014239625.1 Myxococcales bacterium
GCTCGTGATCCCCGACGTACCGACGTCCAACGACGGCGGTACGTCGACGCCCGGCAGCGTCCCCGACGACTGCCCCCTGGCGGGCCTGGGCCAGCTGTCGTCGTCCGTCCCGGTCGAGGGCACCGTCACCAGCCTCACGGACCGCTCGAACGGGCCCATCGACGGTGCCGAAGTCACCCTGTTCTGGGAGGGCGGCTGTCAACGCGCGACGTCGGACGCCGAGGGGACGTTCACCGTCGACGTTCCCGACACCATTCCCTTTGCCGTGAGCGGCGCCGCTGCTGGTCATGTCGGGGCGTACACGGTGTACAGCGGACTCGAGGAGCTGACGTGGGGAGGCCTCACCGACCCGCTCCTCGGCATCGGGTTGCAGGACGAGACGATTCTGCCTC
>JAAZYN010000785.1:402-2423 GCA_014239625.1 Myxococcales bacterium
CTCTCGCCGCGCAGCAGCTGGGCATCACCATAGGCCCTACCAAGGGAAGCGTCGGCATCGTCTTTCGCCTCGACGAGCCGGCCTCGCCCGAGGGGTACGGTCTAGACCTGGACCCGGCTTCCGGCGTGGCCTTCATCAACACCCCCGACGGTGGCCTCGAGCAGGGCAATCAGCTCATAACCGGCAACAGCATCCACCTCGTCACCTATTACAATGTGGACCCCGGCGACGTGCGGATCGTGCCGCTCACCCCGTCGGGTAAGAGCTGCACCGTCGAATGGGGCGGTGTGTGGCCGGTGAAGGCCAGCACGAACACGCGGGCCACCGTGGAGTGCCAGTCGGCCCTGTGAGCCTGCTCAGCGAGGCACGAGCACGCAGGGCACGCCGCGCCTGACGCACTCGGGGTCGTCCACCCGGAGCGGTGGCAGGTCGAGCGTCGCCGGCTTGTCTTCCGGCAGCGGCGAGCCGTCCTCGTAGCGGTACAGCTCCCGCAGCTCACTCCAGCTCCGGACCGGTCGGCTGAGCGGCACCTTCCAGACCTGCCCCTGGCGCACGTGGAGCTCATAGTCCGGGCCCACCATGAGCAGCCCCTGGTCCTGGTCGCCCGGGTTCTCGCTGGTCGCCTTCACGGCCGGCACGGTATCCGACCGCTCCGCCGCCACCCGCGCCGAGACGCCGCGACCCAGTGCGGCGGCGAGGACTCCGATGACGAGGCCCAGCACGACGTTCCGGCGTCGCCGGCCGCGTCTCAGGAGTTCTCGCGAGGCTTCGACGAAAGCGAGCTCGGTCGGGTGCAGGTCTGCGCCGCTCCCGAGGAACGCCGTCGTCCGCGACAGCTCCACCGCGCCCAGCAGGTATGTCCCACCCCGCTGCGCGCCGTCCCAGCGGAACGCGGCGTCGGCCAGGTCTTCGCGAACCCGTCGGCGCTCCGGATCCTCGCGCAACCACTCCGCTAGCGTGCCCCATGCCTGCAGCAGCGCTTCGTGGGCCAGCGTGACGGTCGTTCCGGCGTCGGGGTCGAACTCGTCCGCGGGCGCGCGCGAGAGAAGCCCACCCTCGATGAGCGCCACCAGTACCCCGGCAGCGCGCTCCTCGTCTCCGCACCGTACCAACACGCGACCGGTCGGCACGGGGCGACTCGCGTAGCCAGCCGACGTCTCGGTGACCAACATGGTGAGGATGCTGCGAGCGACGCGACGCTCGATGGGGGTCGGCAGGCGCGCCAGCACCTCGTCAGCGTGCTGCGCCAGCAATCCGGCGACGCCGTCCAGGGCGTCGAGGGCGTCGCGTGTCAGCAGCCGGCGTTCCTCGTCCCGCCGCTCCCAGAGCCGCGAGGCGGCGGCCTGCAGAAACGGGAGCGGAGCGCTGATGGCGGCATGGAGACCCTCCAGGACCGTCTCCACGAGCCCCTCTTCGAAGCCGTAGCCCAGTCGTCGCGCAGGCTCCACGAGCGCCTCACGAAGGCTCGCGGAGTCCGGCCGCCCGAGGACGAAGATGCCCTTCGTGAACTGGTCGTGCAGCTCCCGGACGGCCGCCAGAGACACGAGGAAATCGTCGCGAATCGTGGCCACCACCCGGATGGGGCTCTCGGCGTCGTCTCCCGCACCGGCCAAAGCCTGTAGGAAGGGCCGCCGCTCGGCTGGATCAGCCTGGGTCCAGAGCTCCTCGAGCTGGTCGGCGACGACCACGAAGCGGCGACCGGTCGCGCGGGCACGCTGTCGCAGGACCCGACCGAAGCCGCCCGGCTCGTCGACGAGCGGCGCCAGGTCCGCTACCTCCTCGGCGGCATGCTCCAGCAGACGCCGCTGCAGTACGTCCATCGGATGGCGGCCGGGTCGCAGTCGGAGCACTGAAAGGGTTGGCGACTCCCGGCGCATCGCTGGGACGAGCCCGGCGTGTACCAACGACGACTTACCGGCTCCCGATGGCCCGACCACGACGACCAGGGGCGTGTGCGCGCAGCGGCGACTCAGGTCGGCCACCTCGCGGCGGCGCCCGAAGAACCAGCCGGCATCGGCTTC
>JAAZYN010000786.1 GCA_014239625.1 Myxococcales bacterium
GTGTCAGGGCTATTGGGGCGTCGATGCGGTTTACGAGCTGCATCAACTCTGCCGTGGCGCCGGCGTTGATGACCCCCTGACCCGCGAGGATCAGGGGCCGCTCTGCTTGGGTCAGAGCCTGCACGGCGCGCGCCAGCTCGCGGCTGTCGAGGGCGGGCCGCCCGTGCCGACGCGGCGCACAGTCTGGAGCTTCGGCGCGCAGGGAGCATGCCCCCAGCTGTGCGTCCTTGCAGATGTCTACCAGCACAGGTCCCGGCCTGCCTGACGTGGCGATCGCGAAGGCGTCTCGAATAGCCGGGCCGACATCTTCGGCGCGGGTGACCAGAACGTTGTGCTTTGTGATCGGTAGGGTCACCCCGGTCACATCGGTCTCTTGGAAGCCGTCGGTGCCGAGGAGGCGGGACGGCACCTGCCCCGTGATGGCCACCACCGGGATGCTGTCGAGCATCGCTGTGGCGAGTCCGGTCACCAGATTGGTGGCACCCGGGCCAGATGTGGCCAGCATGACCCCGACTCTGCCGGAGGCTCGCGCGTAGCCATCGGCCATGTGGGAGGCGCCCTGTTCATGGCGCACCAGCACATGATGAATCGACGGGAACCGGTTCATCGCGTCGTAGATTGGCATGATAGCGCCCCCTGGATAGCCGAACACCGTGTCGACGCCCAACCGCACCAGCTCGGTCCACAGCGCATGAGCGCCGGTCGTGTTTGGGGTCGGCTCATTCGGTGGAGAGGCTTGCGCGTCCAACCGCGGCGATGAGCGCGATAGGGAATGTTTCATCTCAGGCCTCCTCGAGGACGGCGCCGCAAGATGCGCTGCTGACGCCAGCGGCGTAGCGTCGAAGCCAGCGGCTCGAGGTTGCGGATCGGAAGGGTTCGCTCGGCTCGAGTCCGCTTGGCTCGGCGTCGAGCGTCCCCGCGTCCAGGTCGATATGGATGATGTCGCCGTCGCGGAGGTGGGCGATGGGGCCTCCTGCGGCGGCCTCCGGGCTGACATGGCCGATACAGGCCCCGCGGGTGGCTCCGCTGAAGCGGCCGTCGGTGACCAACGCCACCGTGTCGCCGAGCCCAGCGCCCATCAGCGCGGCTGTCGGGGCGAGCATCTCCTGCATGCCGGGCCCCCCTGCGGGCCCCTCGTAGCGAATGACGATGACGTCACCCGGTTCAATGGCGCCGGCGTGGATAGCCGCAACACAGCTGTCGTGGTCCTCGTATATCCGGGCCGGACCGCTGTGGCGTCGCATCTCGGAAATCACGGCGGCCGCTTTGATGACCGCGCCGTCAGGTGCGAGGGAGCCATACAGGATCCCCAGCCCCCCAGCGGCTCGGTATGGACGCGTGGCCGGTCGAATGACGCGGTCGCCGCTGCGCTGTGCTGCGCTCAACGTATGCGCCAGAGGTTCTTTGGCGACGGTTGGTCGATCGAGGTGGAGCAGCCCGTCGTGTGTGGCCAGCTCTGCCATCACCGCGGGGACCCCGCCAGCCGCATGGAAGTCGTCCATGTGATACGGACCGGACGGGCTCAGACGGCACAGCGTCGGGACCCGCGTGGTCAACTCGCGGACTCGCTCCAGAGGGTACGCGACCCCGGCTTCGTGGGCGATCGCCAGCAGGTGCAGCACGGTGTTGGTGCTCCCGCCCATCGCCAGGTCTACCGCGAAGGCGTCATCGAACGCCTCTCGAGTCAAGATGCTACGGGCCGTGAGGTCCGACCCGATGACCTCTCGCAGCCGGAACGCGGCCCTCGTCGCGAGCGCCTCTCGCTCGTCAGACAGCGCCAGCGCGCTGCCGTTGTAGGGCAACGCCAGCCCCAGCGCCTCGAGCAAGCAGTTCATGCTGTTGGCCGTGAACAGGCCGCTACACGAGCCGCACGACGGGCAAGCGTGCTGCTCCAACCGCCGCAGCTCCGCGTCGTCGATGCGTCCGCTATGAAACGCGCCGACGCCCTCGAACACCGACGACAGGTCCAGGGCTCGACCATCCACCGGGTGACGCCCCGTCGCCATGGGGCCGCCGCTGATGAACACGCTGGGGATGTCGAGCCGGGCCGCCGCCATGGCCATCCCGGGGACGATCTTGTCGCAGTTGGGGATGCAGATCATCCCGTCGAAACAGTGGGCGGCGATCATCGTCTCGACGCTGTCGGCGATGAGCTCACGGCTCGGCAGGGAGTACCTCATCCCCGCGTGTCCCATGGCGATCCCGTCGTCGACCCCGATGGTGTGGAACTCAAACGGGATCATGCCGGCCTCACGAATGGCGGCCTTCACGTTGTTGCCAAAGGAGGCCAGGTGCGCGTGACCTGGGACGATGTCGATGGCGCTGTTGACGACCGCCACGAATGGGCGCTCCAGGTCTTCCTCGTTATGAAGCTGTCCAGTCGCGCGCAGAAGTGCACGGTGCGGCGCTCGGTCTGG
>JAAZYN010000787.1 GCA_014239625.1 Myxococcales bacterium
CTCACGCGCGGAAGCGAGCGTCCGGCAAAAAAATGGCGGGCCGCGCCTTGCGGAGCGTGTCGGTTCGGATCAAGGCGCGATGACCAAGATCCAGCAGCGCCACCCCGACAGGAGCGACGCACCACCGAAGCTAGAGAGCCCCGCATGACGTGGCGCGACGTCCCTCCGGGACCCCTGCCCCTGATCACGCATGGCACTGCGCGCAAAAACAAGGAGGCGTCGCGCTGACAGGCGCGCGCTCCCGTCTCGGGTCCACGTGCCGATGAAGGCAACGCAGAGCCGCCGCGCCTTCATGAGCGGACTCGCCCCCGGCCCTTCTGAGGGAGCCCGCCGCGCCCGGCGGAGGCCATCTTCGTTGTGTCATCGCTCCGCTCCTCACCGCGTCGCTCCGAGGCGGCCGGTTGAGTAGAGCGACCTCGGGATCCTGTCCGCGACGCCACACCTCACTCGACCTCCCAGCGCGTCGGCCGAAGCCCGATGAGACGCGCGGGCCGTGCCCGCAGGTGGGGCCTGTCCGCAAATAGCGTCGTCCAGGCGGGCGCTGTCCGCGCCGACCCGGGGGCGTCTATGGAGGAGCCCCCGGATCCCCGCAGGCGTCTCGCCGCCTGCGGGGATCCGGGCCGATTGATTCGACGTCTGGAGCGGCCGGGAGATCGCGCTGATGGGGTTCAGGGCGCCCAGCCGGAGAGTGAAGATGGGCTCCTGAGACAACGGGGCAAGGTTCAGCGGCAGTCGTAGACGACGTAGCGGCCATCGCTGGCCGCCACGTATACGCGCCCAAACGTCTCCGTGAGCAACGCGGTATAGGGCAGGTGACGGTTGGCCACCAACAGCAGCCTACCTCCCGGGCGCAACAACCCGCGGGCAGCGATCGCGAACTGTGTCATTAAGCTACGGTCCGTGTCCCGACCGTCGTGGAACGGTGCGTTCGTCACCACCAGGTCGGTGCGCGATCCGAAGGTCGCCGCAGCTTCCGACGCGGTCAGATGGTGAACGTCGATTCGCCCGTCGAGCCCATTGGTGGAGGCTGTCCGGCGAGTCGCCTCGACGGCGACGGCGTGGACGTCCACCGCAGCCACCCGCGCCTTCGGGCGGGCCAGCGCCACAGCGGCTGACAACACCCCTCCGCCGCACCCTAGATCCACCGTGCGCCCCGCCTTCGGGCGCTGCTCCACGAGGACCTTGATCAGCAACGCGCTGCCGGGGTCCAGGCGCCCATGCGAGAAGACCCCTGGCAACGTCACGCAGGTCGCGGTGTGAGCCCCGACCTTGACCTCGAATCGCTCTTGCAGGTCGTCGAGAGCGGGCGCAACCCGGGGGCTGTCATCTCGGCGAGCCACGATCACGCGCGTCCGGCGCTTGATGCGCCGCACCTCCGCCCCTGAGAACCCGAGGCCTCCAAGGCGCTTGGTCAGCGGCTTGATGCCTTCCCGTTGCCCGCCGGCGAGCCACAGCGTGTCTCTGGAGCCGAGCATCGACGCCGCATGCTCCACCATCCAGTCCTGGGCCGCGCGAGCCGCCGGTACCCGCAGACAGATCCGCCCAAAATCCGCTCCCACAGGCGGAACGAGTCCCGTCTCGGCCCCACCGACCACACTTCGACGATCCCAGGACAAACGCAGGTCGCCAGGGGGCGACGAACCATCGAGCACTGCAGCGCTCCACAGCAACGTATCACCGCGCCCGGCGCCCGACGCCGCCTCGCTGAGCGCCTCTGTGAGCGTGAGCAGCGCTGGGTCCGAAGCGCTCAGCGCGCCAGCCTCTTTGCACGTTTTCGCGCGGTGAGTCGGGCCAGCCGCGCGATGGCCTTGCGCTCGCTGCCGACCAGCCGCTCGAGCAGCGCGCCAGCAGCCGCGTGGTCGATCCAACGCAGAGTCCGCACCGCATGGTGACTCACCTCGGGCTGCGGATCTGCGGTCACCGTCTCCACCAGGCGCACCAGCGCGGCGTCTCCAGGGCTGCCGAAGGTGCGCCCCACGGTGTAAATGCTCCAGCGACGTACGTGCTGGTCCCCGCGAGTAGCGAGGGCCTCGAGCGTGACCCGCGTCTCGGGCTCCACGAAGAAGCTCAACAGCGTGATGGCGCGCACACGTTCATAGGTCCCCAACGCGTCATCCTTGGCCGCCCGCATCAGGCGCTGGTGGGCGTCCTTGAACATCCTCTCCAGCGCACCACGGCTGGCAGGGATGACGTCGATGGAGCGCAGGAGACGCGCGAAGGCCCTGTCCTCCGGGGTCTGCGGGCTTGCCTGCGCGGTGGCCGCGTTGGCGGCCAGGATCAGCAGGCTCAGTGCGAGAGCGCGAAGCATGGTCATGGTGATATCTCCTGATGGCTCGGGCGGAGAGGCCCGGACGGGTGTCTATGATGAGCGTGGCGTCGCCCAGGGGCGGTCGAGCGGAGGCCGCCCGCGATGGA
>JAAZYN010000788.1 GCA_014239625.1 Myxococcales bacterium
CGGAGCAGCCGAACTCCTGGAGCGGAAAGTCGAGGACGCGCGGAGCCAGAAGGCCGCACAACTCATCGTTCGTGAGGTCGACCGAATCACGGGTTTGGTGGACGAACTGATGGTCTTCGAGCTCGGCTCGAACACGCCCGTCCTCAGCAAGAACCTGAGCGGCTCCGTGCAGGACATCGACATCTCGCCCGACGGCAGTCGTGTCGCCGTGGCGACCAAGGGCGGACACGCCAACGACCTCGGCTCGGGGGGCACCCTGTGGCTGTTCGAGACCCACGATTCGGACTTCCGCCTGCACGGCGTGCCCTCGGTGGGGACCACGGTCACCCTGGGCCACCAGGTCCAGCCCGGCGGCTTTGGACGCGTCATCGCGTCCCCGATGCTGGCCAGCGAGCCCCGTGTCTTCGCCGGTACGGGCACCCTGTACCTCGACGAGACCCAGCTGAGCTTCCTCCCGGGGATGTCCCAGGCTGGCGGTGACGGCATGGTCTGGACGCCGCACACCATCGCCAACGACTCGGCGCTGATGGGCACGACGATGTACTTCCAGGGAATCGGCCTGCGCCCGCGTCAGCTCTCCGAGGACGTGGTGCAGATGACCGTGCTGCCCTGAGCCTCACGGCGCCCGTCAGATAGAGACAGGCGCCAAGCACGGGAGGGCCGGCGGGAGTCATCCGCCGGCCCTCCTTCGTTGGCGGAGCGCTGTTCGCGCTCGAGCTCAGTAGTCCTCGTAGCCGCCGTACTCGTCCGCCTCGGCGGCGAAGGCGATGGCCGCGCGAGTGATCGCGACGACGATCGGGAGGGCGGTGAGCAGCATCACCGTCGCGGTCCGCAGGGCCGGGCGCTTGAAGCGCAAGGGCGGCAGGTCCGCCAGCAGGGCGAAGAGCGGCGCGCTGGCCACCAGCAGGATCTCGGGGCCCTCGGTGTAGCTGAAGACGTGAGCATTCATGCCGAGGCCGAAGAGCAGCAGCAAGGCCATGCCGACGCCGCTGCCCGACAGGGTCAACCGCGGCCGGCGCCAGGCGATGACGGTGGCCGCGCCCAGACCCGCCGCCAGGGCGCCACCGAGCTGACCGATCTTGACGCTGCCAGTGAGACCGGCCAGGACCGCCAGTCCGGTGGCCAGCGTCCACAGCACGAGGGGCGAGGAGGCGCCACTGCGCTGGCCGCAGACCCTGGCGAGGGCCGCCCACAGCACCAGGTAGAGGATCGTCAGTCCCGCCAGCCACTTGCCGCCCTCGTCCACGGCGAAGGTGCTCTCGAAGGCGTTGTGGAGCACCAGGCGGACCGCCGCCAGGGCCACGACTCCCCGCAGCACGTGCTTCCAGCGGCCGAGCTTGTGCTCGAAGGCCAGCAGCAGCAGGGCTGGTAGCGACAGCCACGCCAGCCAGTCCAGGCCCGTCGGCGTGCGCGGCGAGTCCGGCAGCAGGCTCGCGGGCAGGCCGGACACCAGGACGAAGGTCAACAGGAAGGCGAGCGCCAGGGCAGGACCGCCGCTCCAACGACCATCGATGCCTTCGTCCTCGCGACGCCAGGCCTTCCAGCCGAGCCCCAGGAGCACGCCGGCGGCCAGGGCCGGGGCCAGGACGCCGACCAGCACCAGTTCTTGGGGATCCATGGCGGACTTCGTTCAGGGACCGGGGAGCGCGGCGCCCGGGCGGGGCGTCGCGCGCTCGCGGTCGTTCTTCAACCCTCGGCGACCTCGAGGCTGACGGTGATCTCGATGTCCTTGCCGAGGGGGCCGACCATGTACTCCATGCCCCACTCGGTGCGGTCGATCTCGAAGCGCGCGTGGAAGCCCATCAGGGCCTCTCCGCGGCGGCCCTTGCCCTCGCCCGTCATCTCGAAGTCGATGGTGACCTCTTGCTGGGTCCCGTGGAACTGGAGGTCACCGGTGGCCCTCCAGACGGCCCCGTCGCGCTCGACCTTCTTGCTCTTGAACTTCAGCTCGGGGAACTGCTTGGCGTCCAGGAAGTCGGGGCTGAGCACGTGCTTGTCGCGATTGGAGGAGTTGGTGTCGACCGAGCCGGCCTTGATGGCCGCCGTCAAGCCCTCGAACGAGGCCGAGCTGCTGGCCCTCAAGGGCGTCGGGGAGAAGAAGGCCGCGGACCTCGGCCCCCTCTTCCTGGCCCGTATCGCGGACTACGAGCAGTCTCGTACCAGCTGAGTTCGGAATCCGCATCCAGGGGTCACGGCGCTTCGAAGCCGCCGTAAGCTCCTGCCGTCTCCTCCAGAACCGTTCACCACAACCGACAGATCCATGAAGCTGCTCCCCGTCACCGCCTCCCTCCTCGCCACGGTCGCCGCCCTGACCTTCACCCAGCTCAGCACCCAGGCCGCCTCCGTCGAGCCCTTGAGCCAGCCCAACGTCGAGGCCAGGACCTTCAAGGTCGACGCCGGCCACTCCTCGGTGG
>JAAZYN010000789.1 GCA_014239625.1 Myxococcales bacterium
CGGCGCCAACCGGTCGTGCAACGGCACCTCCAGCTGCACCGAGAGCTTCCCCGGCAGCGGAACCAGCTGCAACGACGGCGACGACTGCACCTACGACGACAGCTGCGACGGCAGCGGGGGCTGCACCGGGACCTCCATCACCTGTGACGATGCCTCCGGCGCCTGCGGCGCCAACCGGTCGTGCAACGGCACCTCCAGCTGCACCGAGAGCTTCCCCGGCGGCGGCACCAGCTGCGGGTCGACCTCTTACGGGTCGTGGGGCCCCTGCGGAGGGTACACCTCGACGTGTGACACGACCGGGACCCAGACCCGCTCGGTGACGACCTACACATGCGGCGGCGGGAGCTGCAACACCTCCACCGGGAGCGAGAGCAAAGGCTGCACCCGCAACACCACCGGCGACGGGTGCTTCTATTCGGGTTCCTGCCCAGGGTTTTGTTCCAACGGTGGGTGCGTACCCGACGGCTGCCCACCAGGCTGCATCTGCTGACCCGCGGTCGGCGTGGCTGTCGGCCATTCGGCCGCGGACGGCCCGACCAGAAGTTCGCGACAGGGTTGGTTGGCTGTGGCTGGTTCGTGGCGTCGCTGACTCCCAAGCGGTTGGCCGAACACATCGGCACGATCATCGCGTGATGGCCGCACCCCAAGGGAGCGAGGCGGCCAAGCTGCCCAAGCGGACCCGCGACCTGTTGGCCCCCATGGACAAGGCGGCTGGACAAGCGGCAGCACCTCGAACTCGCCCGCCGCATGTTCGACGAGAACATGTAGGCTGGGGGCCATGCTGACAGAGACAAACGGTGATGACCTCCAGGACGAACGGGTGCGCTTCTGCCTCGAGCATGGGCCCAAGGCCTTCCCCGAGGACATCATCCGACTCCTTGTGGAGCGCTTGGTCCGAGGCCCTGAAGGGGTCTTCGATGCCCGCGACGGGGACGCGCGCCTGGTGGCTGCGCTGGTCGAGAAGGCTGACAACGAGGCGGACGCCGCAGACCTGGCGTTGCTCGGCGCGACCGGCTCGGACGCCGCGCTGAAGCGGCTTGTGGGCGGAGTGGTCGACCGGGCGTCTGCGCTCGCGGCGACCGGGCCACGGACCGTCTTGCACGTAGCCCTCCCCGCTCCCCTGACAGGGCTCTCCGAGGTGCTGGAGACCCGGGGCTTCGAGGTGTCTCATCGGAGCTACGCGATGGTCCGCCGGGGCGCCGCGAGGTGGCCCCAGCGGACGCCGCCGGGTATGTCCTGGCGTCCCGTCGAGGCCGACAGCATCGACGCGACCCGGGCGATGATCATCGACGCCTTCGCGGGGACGCGCGGCACGTTCATCTCGGCGCCCGAAGACTTCCGCCGACACATGCTGGAGGTGGCGCCCCACATCGCGCTGCTGTTCGAGGGTGACAGCCTGGTCGGCTACGTCCGGGTCAAGCCGATCGCACCCGACGCGGGCTTCGTCGCGCGCGTCGCCCGCGCCCCGCGCGCCCGTGGGCGAGGGCTCGGCGACGTCCTGCTGCGCGAGGGGCTCCGACGTCTGACCGACATGGGGGCGACGACGGTCAAGCTGGATGTGGTGGCCGACAACCTCTCGGCGTTGGGGCTCTACGAGCGCCACGGCTTCGAGGTCTACGCCGAGGAGGTCACCTGGGAGCGCCGCTGCTGAACGGGGCGGCGACGCGCGACCCGTCCGACAGTGAGCCGGTCAGCGCGATGAACCCGAACGCGATCATCGGCGCACCAGCCCGAGGGCCGGGTCTGCAACGATCGCGTCTCCTGCTGACGCCTACAACCGGATAGGGGCCGGGCGGTCGGCGGCGACGCAAGCTACCCGATCGCCTCGAGCGATGGGGGCGTCCGCGCCTGGGTTGAGGATCGTCTCGCCCTCGCGCTGCAGACCCAAAAACAGCACGCCCGGAGGGGCCACAGCGGCGACATCGCTCCACGTGCGGCCGGCGGCGGTCTCGAGGGGCACGATGTAGAGCTGCTGCCCGGTGGTGTGCGCGGTCAGGGCTTCGACGACCTCGAGGGCGCCAGGATCCAGGGTCTCGCCGATCAGAACGTTGGACGACAGGCGCGCAAGGCAGACGACGCTGTCGCAGCCAGCGCGCTGGATGAGCTCGACGTGCTCGGGGTCCACCACCTCGGCGACGGTGAACAGCTCGGGATGCAGGTTCTCGAGGGTGAGGACGACCGCGAGGTTGTCGTTGTCGCTGCCGGTGTAGTTGGCGTCGCGGGACAGAACCAGGGCGTAGCGGGCCATCCGGAAGCCGGCCTGCTCCAGGGTGGCCAGCTTGGTCGGGTTGCCGCGAACGAAGTGCAGGCCCAGCTCGACGAACTCCGTGGGCAGCTCCTCCAGGTCGGCGTCCACGAGGACGATGTCGGCCGCGGCCGTCATCGGGTCGGTGCGCAGCTGGTTGACCAGCT
>JAAZYN010000078.1 GCA_014239625.1 Myxococcales bacterium
GCCGACGGCTCGTCTTCGGCGGGTGCCGGCTCGACCAGCATTCCGTCCAGCAGGCGCTCGAGCGCCATGGTGTGGCTGCAGTAGCCGCGACTGCTGAAGAAGTCGCAGTCGCAACTCCAGCTACCGCCGTCAAACTGAACGATGTGGCTCTTGTTCGTGCCGCGGAACGCGACCTCGAATTTTTGGAATGAGAAGCGGGACCGATCTTCGGCGTATTGCTTCGCTTTGTGGATTTTTGATATGAGCGAAGTGTCCAAGGGCTGGGTCCTCCATTGGAAGCGCGGTGTGACAGCGGTGAGCGTGAGCCCACAATAGCAAATTGGCGTAGCTCTGTGGGGCCAGCCGCACGTTAATCCGACCGGCACGCCACAAGAGCCAGATTTCTCGGAGTAATCCCGGGCTCGCAGAAGACCCCCACGGTCGCTCGGTACCCGCGTTCGAGCAGCCCGACGGCTCGGTCACAGATCAACCAGGTCTCCAACGGACGTCGGTACAGCCCTCGCAACAGCGCCAACGCCCGCGCAGCTCGGGAGCGTTCCCAACCGGCGGCCTCCGCCTTCTCCGGCGACCAGCGAGCCGGAAGCTGGAGTGAGAGAGCGGCCGCGACGTGACGACAGAAGTGCTCGAACCCCTTGCCGAGATGCCGCCGCGGGAGCGCGCCCAGGGGATGATACCGTTCATCTCCGGTAGCCTCGGCGACCAGCAGTTGAAACCCTTGCCGCCAAGCCAGCTCACGACGGCGGCGACGCCGTCGCGCCGCGCCCGCGTTCACCTCGTCAGCGGTCGGCAGACGCAGAGCCCCGCGGTCGAGCTCCAGCCCAAGCTGCCTTCCCGGCCCTGAATACGGCAGATACACGTCCTGGTCCGCGGCGAGCTTATGATAACAGCATGTCGAGACGATCACCGCTGGGACCTCACGTTCGACCGCCGCCGCCACGAGCCGGGTCGACAAGGCCCCGCAAGCGTGAAGCCCGACCGCCACCGTCTGCGGCCCAAGGACCGCGGACGCCTTGTCGGGCTGAGTCAGGACGTCCACCGGAACGAACACGCTCGTGTCGGCCCTTCCCGCCCGCTCGGCCAGCCTGGCGCCGGTCTCGCAGAGGCTGAGCTGACGCTCCAGATGGGTCACCCTCGTGGCGGGATGGCTGTGCGCGATGAGTCGACCCAGGTGCCCCTTGCCCGCGCACCAGTCGACGATCCGCACGGGCTCCGGGGAGCGGCGGCCAACTCGCTGGAGAACCTCCCCAGCGACCGACGCCAACGCCTCGATCTGAGACCACTTCCGCCCAGGAACCTTCCACAGCAGTCGTCGATCGGGCCGAAGTTCGATCCGCGCCAACGGCGCTCGCAACGGCCGCGTCACGGCCTCGAGCTCCTCGGCCAGGCGCCTCAAACGCGGGGGCGCAGTGGCGGGGATCGACAGGTGACGATCAAGCCCATCGATGGCCTCATATGATAGCCCCATCAGCCATGCATAGACCTCCGGGAGCGCGGCGCGCCACGCGACGTTGGGGTCCATGAAAGGGCGGGGGCGCCACAGATGTTGGTCTCGGTGGATGAGCCTCCCGAGCACCTCGAACCCCTCCGTCAACTCGACCACCCGCTAGCCCGGACGCGTCATGAGACCGACGCCTACAGTCTCACAGCGCCGAGTCACCGACGTTCCAGGCGCGCCGACGACCGCACCGCCTTGCCGATAGAAGCTCACCGCACCTCCCCGTGGTCCACCTCGCGACGCCGCGGTCAGCTGACCCGGTTTCCTGGAACCGCGGGACGTTGACCTCGGCGACGGCTCGCTCGACCAGGCTCCGCGGCGCGCGAGCTCGAACGGCCACCAGCCACCTTTTTTCCCCGCGCCTCGAGCCAGGAACGACCGCTCGCGGGAACAGTCAGCCTACCTCGAGTCCAGGACACGTGTTGCCCCGTGTGGAAAGTACGCGGCTTCAAAACGGCGGCAGCTTGCGCCCGGAAAAGGCGCGAGAGCGCAGCACTGGCGCGGGTCAAGTCAAGACCGACGGCAGCGGGCATGGCCCAAGCAAGCGAGGTCTTGTGCTGTCGAGTCTTCGGGCAGGGCACTAGCGAATCTTCGTCAGCTCAGCCGACGCCAGCGTGAAGCTCGGCTCCGCTGCGACGATCGCCGCGAGCTCCTTCTTCGCCGTCGCCGTGTCGCCCTTGTCCTTGGAGTCCAGCGCCTTGGAGAAGCGCAACGCGAGCTTCTTTTTCACCTTCGGTCGCTTCTTCGCGGTCTTTTTTCCGCCCGACTTGGGCCTGCGCTTACTGAACTCCATCGGGAGCAGACCCATCAGGGCGCCCTCGAGCTTCGTCTTGAGTTGGTCGACGAGAGCCATGAAGTCGTCGGGCTTTCCGGTTGCGCCGACCGACTTCACCACCCTGCCCGTCTCGACCTCGATCAAACGCGCGTCGATCCGCATCTGCTTCATCAACGTGAAGTAGGTCCCCATCACCAGGTACCGAGCCCCGAGCAGCTTGCCGACCCGGGCCGCGGTCTTCTTGTCGACGACCTTGTTGGCCGACAGCTTCATCTCGTCGAGGATCGCCTGAAGTCGCTCTCTCTCGACAAACCGTACCTCCTGAACGTTGCTGAGTTCACTGAGCATCATCGACGCGAGCCCTTTTTTCAGGCCGTCCATCTCCGGGTCCTTGCCCGTGTAGTCGAAGTAGAGCACGGCGACCGTCTGGCGCTTGTCGATCGTGCTCGCACCCTTCGGGGCGGCCTGGGCCTCGGAGGCCACAAACGAGCCGCCTAACGCAAGCGCGCAGGCGAGGAGAGACACGGTGATGGTTCGCTGGAGCATCGGCGGGTTCCCTTGACGACGAGTCGACGTTAGTGGGGCGAGTGTAGTCGTGTGCGCCCGTCACGAAAAGACCGGGGACCAGGGCGAATTATTCAACGCGCGTAAACAGCCCCGGTACGTGAACTACTCGGAGCCGAGCCCCGGCCACGTAGCGGCCGCGTCGGTCAGTGCGCTCGGCTCATGGTGCCGCAGGGCGCGGCTCGCAGTACCTCGCGGCCGGCGCGTGACCCAACGCCTTCGCCTTGCAGAACGCCTCGGTGGCGTTGGCCTTCTTCTGCATCATGCGAGTCCCGCCGAGGTTGTGCCACAGCAACCCGTTGTCGGTGACCTTGGCGACCAGCGCCATCAGATCGCGCTCCGCTTCGGCCCATTTCTTCAGGTGAAAGAAGGCTTCGTAGCGGACCTCGAGGGCTTCGATTTCGCCTGGCGATCCGACCAGGATTTTCGTCGCCGTCCCGGCCGCCGCCTCGTGCTCCTTCGCCTTCAGCTGCGCCTTGGCCAGATTGATCGCGACCTTGGGGTAGTCCGGCAGCAGAGCCAACGTGCGCTGATAGGCAGTGACCGCGCGGCCGTAATCTTTGTTGCGGTAGGCGGCGTTACCGAGGAGCCGATGGCCGACCGCCCACTCGCCACACAACGCCACCGTGCGCGCGGCGTTCAGAGGCCCCGTAGCCACGGCTGCGTCCCCCTCGGTGGCGAGCTGCGCCAGCGCCATCAGAGCCCAGAACTCGGGCGACGCCTCTCCCTTGGCCTTCACCGATCCGAGCTGCTGGAACGCGAGCTTGTCCAACGTGGTGTTGCTGTCGAGCGCCGCGCTCTGCAAGAAGCCAGCGACCCGTACGAGGACGCTCAGGACGTCGGCCTCCTTGGTCTGACAGCGCAGCGGCGCAGGCGGGTCCCCCATCCTTTTCTGGGCCTGTTCGAGCTGGCTGCGAAGGCCCCGGACGACAGCTGGGTCGATGCGCGAGGTGGGCTTTACATCTGGTCGCTGCGTCGCCGAACTTGCGTCAGCCTTTGGCGAGGCCTCGCCGGAGTCGGGTGTTGGCGAGGCCTTCGAGCCGGCGTCGACCACGCCCTGGGCTCTAGAGCCCGCAGCGCCGGTGGACGGCCCCGTCGGTGAACCACCGCTGGAGCCGGCATCGGGAGCCTCCGGCTCGGTCTCTACCGCATCGGCCCCGACCGCCTGCTCGCCGGCTTTGCCGATGTCCGAGGCGGTCTCGTCGGTGGCCGCCGCGATCGGCGCGGCCGCCGGCTTGTCCGCGCCGAAGACGCCTGCTGCAGCCAGCCCGGCGACCGTTCCACCAATGAGCAGCAGAGCGACCAGGGTGATGAGCAACCCCTTGCTGGAGCCGCCGGAGGCGCCGGCGCTGTTATCGATGGCCGTGCCGATGCCCTTGGGGGCGGGTCTCATACCCATCCCCACCGTCGAGCCCTGACCCTTGAGCTGTTTCCCCGGGTTGGCGACGGTTCGCGCAGGCATGCCCGCGGCGTTCGAGTGAGCCGAGCCAGGCCCCACCGCGCTCGAGCAGCGTTCGAGCAGCTCCACAACCTCCGTCGCGCTCTGCGGGCGGGCCCCCGGATCCTTCTCCATCAGCCGCAGAATCGCCGCCTCGACGTGCTGTGGAACCTGCCCGGGGACGACCTCTGACGGCGGCGGCGGCGGCTCCTGAGCGTGCATCAGCAGTAACCCAACCAGCGTCTCGCTCTTGAACGGGACCTTACCCACCACCAGCTGGTAGAGAATCACTCCCAGGGCGTAGAGGTCCGCGCGGTGATCCACCGTCTGCCCCTGGGCTTGCTCCGGCGCGATATACAGCGGGGTCCCGACGACCTGGCCATCACTGGTCAGCTGCGTCGAGGTCTCGTCGACGAAGCGAGCGATCCCGAAGTCGAGAACCTTCACGAAGTCCTGCTCGCCGTAACGATCCACCAGCATGATGTTGTCGGGCTTCAGGTCGCGGTGGACGATCCCCTCAGAGTGCGCGGCGTTGAGCGCCTTTCCTATCTGGATCGCGATCTTGAGCGCGCGGATGGTCTCGAAGACCCCTGTCTTCTCGATGACGCCACGCAGGCTGTCGCCCTTGACGAGCTCCATGGCCAAAAAGAGTTTACCCTCGTCGGTCTCCCCGAAGTCGTACACTCGGACGGTGTTCTGATGATCGACCTTCGATGTGGCCTTCATCTCGCGCTCGAAGCGCTTCACCAGGCTCTCGCTGCCCTGCAGATTGGCGTGAAGCAGCTTCAACGCGACCTTGCGATCCATCGAGATCTGGTTGGCGATGAACACGGCACCCATCGCGCCTGCGCCCAATTTCTTCTCGATCAGGTAACGTCCGCCGACCGTCTTGCCGATCCAGCTCTCTGCGCTCGTGTCACTCAAAGGTCTGTTGCGCTCCCGTCGACGACGTGATCGGGGTTGGATGGCTGGCAATGAAGCTGGCGCACGAACACCTGGAACTCCTCGGCCGTCACAGGCTTACTGTAATGGAAGCCCTGGTAGGCGTCGCAACCTTCGCCCGCCAAGAACCCGAGCTGCGCCGGCGTCTCGACCCCTTCGGCGACCACCTCGAGCCCCAGCGAGTGCGCCATCGCGACGATGGCCCGGGCGATAGCCGGGTCCTCACTGTTTTCGCTCACGCCGGCGACGAAGCTCCGGTCGATCTTGATCGTGTCGACGTTGAACCGCTTGATGTACGTCAGCGACGAATAGCCGGTGCCGAAGTCGTCCAAGGCAAACTTGACACCCAACAGCTGAAGGCGCCGCAGCTCCTCCACCGCCGCCGGATCCCGCATGAGAGCGCTCTCGGTCAGCTCCAGCTCGATCAGATGTGGTGGAAGACCGGAGCGCTGCAAGGCCTCGGACACCTCCCTGAAGAGACCGGGGCGGATCTGTCGCAGTGACAGATTGACGGACACCCCCAGCGGGCTCGAGCCGTCCTTCTGCCAGGTCGCACACTGCTTGCACGCTTCGTCGAGCACGAACGCACCGATAGGCACGATGAGGCCGGTCTCTTCGGCCAACGTGATGAACCGGTTCGGCGGGACCGGCTCGGCGTCCCCAGGGTGCCACCGCACGAGCGCTTCGGCGCCCAGCAAGCACCCGTCCCTGATCCGGACCTTGGGCTGGTACACCACCGTCAGCTCGGCGCGATCGATGGCGCGGCGCAACCGGGTCTCCATCGACAGCTGGTCGGCGACCTGCTGGTGCATGCCGGAGGTAAAGAACTGGAACGAGCCCTTGCCTGCGCGCTTGGCCGCATGAAGTGCCGTATCCGCTCGCTGCATGAGCTCGCTGGGAGTCTGCGCGTCGTCGGGAAACATCGTGATGCCGATGCTGGCGGTCACGAAGAAGTCGCGTCCGTCGACAGTGAGCGGCTCCTCTGCGGCATCGAGGATGCGCTGAGCGACACGAGCGGCCTCTTCGGGGTGTTCGACACGACCCACCACAATGGTGAACTCGTCGCCACCCTGGCGCGCCAGGGTGCCGCCCCGGGGCACGAGCTTCTTCAACCGCTGGGCCATGGCGCCCAGGACCCTGTCGCCCACCTGGTGGCCAAGGGTGTCGTTGATCGACTTGAAGCGGTCGACGTCGAGTGACAACACCGCCACGGAGAAATCTCCCCACTGAGCTTCTGCAAGGGCCTGCTCGAGACGATCCGCCAACAACATCCGATTCGGCAGGCCGGTGAGGGCGTCGTAGTGCACGAGATAGCTGAGCCGCCCCTCGACCCGTTTGCGCTCGGTGATGTCGCGTATGACGGCGACGAAGAGATCGTCGACCTCCGCTTTGGACCACGACAGTCGCACCTCGACGGGGCTGACGGCGCCCGCGCGGTCCTGCTGCATGGTCTCGAAGGTCACTTGGGTCGGCTTGCCGCTCTTGAGCTCGCCGAGGATGTCGAGGAGATGCTCCCGGCTGATGTGAGGCAAGAAGTCGAGCAGCGTGCGCTGCCGCAGCTCCTCGAGGGTGAAGCCCAGAGCGGTCTGCGCCGAGAGGTTCGCCTCGACGAAGCGCAGATCATCGGCCGAAAAAACCAGAATCTCGCCGCTGGTCTGATCCAGGATACGGCCGAGCCGTCCAGCCAGCTGGGTGGCTGAGCGACGCTCCGCGCGGACGCGCAAGCCCTCGATCAGGCTGCCGCAGGTGGTCGTCAGCGGCTCCAACAGGTCGGGGAGCTCGCTGTGGTAGCCCCCGGGGCGGTTGGTCACCCCGACGCAACCCACGAGGTTGCCGCCGACGTACAGCGGCAAGGCCATAAACGACTCGAGGACGGGATGCCCGGGTGGGAGCGTCGTATGCCGCGGGTCGTCAGCCGGTGTGTTGCTGATGACCGGGGCGCCGACCAACAACACGCTGCCAAACAAGGTGTTGAGCTCGCGCAGCTCCAGCCCCGCCCCCATGGCGGCCTCCACCTCGCGGCGCTTCTCGGCGTTCCACTGGGTCGAGTTGACGTTGCGCGTGACCAAAAATGGGCGCCCGCCATCGTCCAGAGCGACCTCGCCGATGAAGCCGTACTCGCTGTTGGTCTGCCTCAGAAAACTCCGCAGCATCAGGTCAAAGATCAGCGCCGGGCTGGGATCGCTGATGAAACGGGACTGAAGCGTCCGGATCGTGTCGAGCAGCGACATATAACTGCTGACTCGCTCCTCGGCCCGCTTGCGCTTCGAGATGTTACGAATGATGGCGACGACACAACCGTCATCGAGCTTGCGCGCGCTGACATCCACCGGGAGCGTCGCTCCATCCGCCGTGCGCAGCTGCCGCTCGAGCACGACGCTCTCGCCGACCGCCAGGCTGCTCGACACCAGAGGGCGCCGCTCCAGATCGCCGGGGGCGATGAGATCGGACACCGACATCATCAGCATCTGCTCACGCGAATAGCCCAGCAACGCGCACGTGGTCCGATTGACCTCCAAGCAGCGGCCGTCGGGACCGCTTATGAAGATCCCATCTGCGGCGTGCTCGACGATGGCCCGGTATCCCGCCAAATCGAGGGTCACCGCCGTCGGCTTCGCACGTTGGATGTCCGATTGCTTTTGCGCGCCCCGCGAGGGCGACGTTGGAGAAGACGATGGCACTCTGGATCAGAAGGTAACACTTTCAGTGATGTCGAACACCCCGCGAGATAGCTTCTGACGTCAGGCGCCGCTCACACAGGCAAAACGATGCGGGGTCAGAGCCCAAGGCTGCTCAAAGCACAGCGTCCATCGGCATCCGAGTGACAGAGCTACGCACGGCCTCGCGGACTCCGACACGCGGCTCAAAGCCAAAACCCTCGCGGAAGCGCTGATCGCTGACCATGACGGGGTATTTCAAGAAGTCGATGAGATAGCCCGGGAGCGCCGGCCTGGCACCCGGATTGAGCCGCAGATAGGGTTTGATGAACCCCGGGAGGAGGGGCACCAGCGGCGCACCCGCCAGCTTGAGCGCCTCGACGACCGGGAGCGCGCCTCGCCCGGTCACGTTGAACGCCCCCCACCGGTCTTCCGAGTCCAGCACCAACAGCACCGCGCGCAGCAGATCGGTCTCGTGGATGAACTGCCACATCGGGTTGAACCCGAGCAGGTATGGAATTCGTGGGAGCCGAAGGTAGCGACAGGTCGTGTTATTGATGTGGGGGCCGATCACATTGGAGGGACGCAAGACCACCGTCCGCATGGCGCGATGGCGGTAGGTCCAGGTCACCGCCTGAGTGTCGAGCTGGATGGCGTCACTGAGCTCTGGGACCGTCTGCAACGCGCGGACCGGCTCATCTTCGAGGATCGGGACGTGGTTGTGCGGATGGGCGCCGTAGATGTGATAGGTGGACAGCACGATCAGGGTCTTGACCCGGTGCTGAACCGAGAGCTCCTGTATCTTCGCCGAGCCGACGACGTTGAGATCGAAGCGCTTGTTTCCGTCCACGCGCCGAGTCGCTACGCGTCCCAGATGAAGCACCGCGTCGGGCTTGTGGCGTCGGAACACGTCGGCGATGCGCGTCTTGTTGTAGCTGGCGCGGTAGAACAAGATCCCCTTGGGAAACGTGTCCGGCTTGGGCCGATAGTCCACGCCGATGACCTCGTCACCGCGGCGAAGCAGCTCCAAGGCCGTCAGCCGTGCCAGCGAACCGGCGATTCCCGTCACGATGATGGTGGCCACCGGCGCTCCTGTGCCTAAAAGATGCTCGGGCGTCGGGTGAGGCCCTCGTCGATCATCGCCTGAATCCGGTCCCGCACCACGGCGACCTTCTCGTCGATGAGCTCGTCTTCATCGTCGTAAAGGCCGCTGAAGGTCATGGGCGCCCCGAAGTCGAGGTAGAACTTTGTGGGCAGCGGCAGGTACGACAGCGGCCCCAGCAATGGCAGATGAAGGGGGATGGGGACGTATGGCGCCCCAAGCATCTGCGCCAGGGGCTTGAAGTTGGCCACGGACGGGATGGACTCCTCGGCGCCGATCACCGAGAACGGGACCACCGGGGTGTCGGTCTGGAGTGCCAACCGCATGAACCCACGACCGAACCGCGTCAGCTGGTACCTCTGCTGGATGGGTTTGCCACACCCGCGGGCGCCCTCCGGAAAGACCAGGATGGCGTTGCCCGCCTCCAGCAGATTGCGGCAGTTGATGGGGTCGCCGACGACGACCCCGCCCCGCGCGAACATCTCGTTGAGGAACGGGACTCGGGGGAAATAGCGTTCAGCCATGGCGCGCACCATCCGCGGCGGCTCTCCGTGAAGGAGGCACGCGACCGCCACGACCATGCCGTCCAGCGGGAGCTGGCCGGAGTGGTTGCCGATGAGCAGGCACCGCCCCGGCGGCAGGTTCTGCAGCCCGGTGACGGTGGGGCGGAAGTAGTTGTACAGGGGCCGCCCGATGGCGCTGTAGAGATGCTTGGCGATGTTTGGCTGAAAGCCCCAGGGGTCGTAGCCGTGCTCATTGAGCTTGTCGGGCAGCCGATCGAAGGCCGACGAGACCTCGGCGTCGACTGGAAAGTAGCGCGTGACATAGTCGTCGAAGCTCATGCGGCTATGGTCGGTCCGATCCGTCGTCGGCGCAAGCCAGAGCCGACAGCACCGCATCGTGCAGCAGGCCGTTGGTGGCGAAGGCGTCGCCGCCGTGGATCGTGCGTTCACCGGCCCAGCTGGTGAAGCGGCCGCCGGCTTCTTCGATGATCGGCAAGGGTGCCGCGCAATCCCAAGGCGCCATCTCCGCGTCCACGGCGATATCGGCGCGACCGGTAGCGACCAGGACGTAGCCGTAGCAGTCGCCCCAGCCGCGCGTCATCCGCAGGGTTGATTGGAGGCGCTCCCAGCCCGCTCCGCGAGCGCGATTGTGGCGCTCGTCCGTGGTCGTCGCCACCGCGTCGGCCAGCGCCGCGGTGGCGGAGACCCGGCATGGGCGACCATTGACGCTACAGCCCAGGCCCCTCGCCGCCGACACCATCTCGTCGAGGCCGGGCATATAGATCACCCCGACCGCGGGATCGCCCTCGACCTCGACGGCGACCATGGTTCCGTACAGGGGCACACCTGCGACGAAGGTCTTGGTGCCGTCGATCGGGTCCAGAATCCATCGGATCGGGACGTCACCTT
>JAAZYN010000790.1:0-441 GCA_014239625.1 Myxococcales bacterium
GACGATGAACTACGACACCCAGGAGAGGGTCACAGGGACGGCGCTGTTACCGCCGCTCGAGCTGCCGGCTTACCGGGAGTCCCAACTCACGATGCGGATGATGGCGCTGGTCGAGCACAACCTGGTCTACGACCTGATCGACATTCAAGCCGATGTCCTGGGCGATGATGGCTCTGTGGCGGAGACTCGCGAGCTGATGACCAAGAGCGGTCTTCCCACCGCCGCGTACACAGAGTTTGCCCTGATCGTGCTCAACCTGGACGGCCTGGCGGGTGAGACCGTGCAGATTCGGATCAACTTCGACTCCGTGGACCACAACAACAACACCACCGAGGGCCTCTGGATCGACGACATCAAGGTGGTGGCGAACTGCCCGATCCTCGCCGACTGCAACCTCGACGCGGACTGTGACGACGGTGACGCCTGCACGACCAACCTGTG
>JAAZYN010000790.1:451-2410 GCA_014239625.1 Myxococcales bacterium
GAAGTGTCCGAATCCCGTGCCAGCGATCCAAAGAGCCAGCAGCCCACCGGTCATGACCAGAGCTGAGACCAGGTCCTGGCTTTTGGCAACGTGTCCCTGGGACCGCGCCTGTTGTCGGCGGCGAGGTGTTGCGGGTGCTGAGCACGTGCCAACCCACCTGGCCGTCGGCGAGCATCGTGATCTGCGACGGGCCGTCACCGTCGAAGGTCTCCTCGAACAAGGTCTCAAGCTCACAACAGGTACCGGTGGGCCATGCTCGGGTCCGGAGGCGGCGCTGGACTGCTGCGTCAGTGACGCGGACTGTGATGACGGCGACGGCACCACCCTGGACTTCTGCGAGGGCGCTACCTGCGGCCATTCGATCAACCCTGACGCCTGCACATCGGCCAGTGACTGCGACGACGATGAGGCCTGCACCCAGGACTCCTGCTCTGACGGCGTCTGCCAATACACCGGGATGATCGGGGGCGACTGCTGCACCCCGGGTTCGGCGGTCTTGGGGGACTTCGACAAGGGCACTCAGGCCGGCATCTACGTCACCGACAACCTGGAGACGGGGATCTTCTGGACCGTCGACAAGACCCGCTCGGCGGGCGGTGATTTCAGCCTGTACTGTGGTGATCCGATTCCGCAGACCTACGCCATCGGCGCCCGGGTAAAGTCCTCCGCCACCACCAAGATCCTGAGCATCCCCAAGGGGGGCAGGACCACGGTGCGCTTCGAGCTGTACAAGGCGACCCGGACCCATCGCGACTACGACGTGTTCCAGGTGTTCGCGCTGCGCAAGGGCGCCCTGTTTCCACTCTGGAGCTCGAAGGCCCTCCCCAACGGCGTCACCGATGGATCGTGGGAAAAGGTCCAGATCCCGCTGGACACGTACGCGGGCCAAGACGTGCAGGTCCGCTTCGTGTTCGACTCGGTGGACGGAGCGGAGGCCGCGTTGGAAGGGACCTACATGGACTCCATCGAGATCGAGACCGTCTGTCAGTAGTGGCTGGCCTCGCCCTTCGCGGCTGAGCGTCAAGAGACTCCGCCCGCCACTTGCTGGCCTATGGTTGCTGGTCTAGATTGAACGCCATGGGTGATTCCTCTCGCAGTCCCCGGGTCGGCCGCCGTGGGTTCATGCAGACGTCCGGGGCAGCCGCGCTCGCCGGGACGGCTGGTGGCGCCTCGATCGGCGCTGGTCTCGAGCGCTTGCTCGCCGCATCCAAAGTCAGCTGGGCGTCGGTCGCGGGCAGCCCGGATGCCGGCGTCTTGTTGTGGGTCGAGCGGCCCTTCGAAGATCGGCCGATCCGAGCCAGCCTCGAGTTGGTGCTGACCACGCCCAGAGGCACGGTGCGGCAGCCCGCCGGCGAGCTCGAGCTGCCGGGCGGGCAGAGCAGCCACGAGGTGACCCTGCTGTATCCGTTCGACGACTTCGTCGTCGGCGAATACCGCTATCGTGCAGAGCTCCGTTGCGCTGGGGAGACCCTCTCGACGCCAACGACGGTCCGCTACTCCGTCAAGCCCTTCTTGTGGTTTTCGTGATCCCGACCCGCCACGCGGCGTGGCTGTTGGTGCTCCTCGCGACCCTGGGGCTGGATCCGGCGGCCCACGCCCAGAGCGCTCCCCCGCCGCTGAACTGGTCGTGGACGTCCCCCAAGGCCAAGATCAACCACGTCGACACGTCTCAGGCGCCGCAGCTGAAGATCTTCGTCAGCTATCTGGATCGCAGGCTCAGGCCCGTGGACCATGAGGCCTTCGTGCGCCGCTTCGCGGTCCTCAAGAAGCCCAAGAAGGGCAAGGAGACGGAGCTCTTTTCCTTTTTGAAGGGCGAGCTGGAGGTCAAAGAACCTGCCGAGGGCGAAGAGGCAGAGGAGTCGGACCTTCCCGAGCCGACCCTGTCTCTGGCCGCGGAAGAGGAGAAAGGTGGCGCGATCATGGTCATCAGCCCGGGGACCAGCGCTCGGGCCTACAAAG
>JAAZYN010000791.1 GCA_014239625.1 Myxococcales bacterium
TGTGGTCCGATCAGGCGGGCCTGGAGCCGGGGAGCTACGTCATTCGAGCGACCGTCTCCGATGAGCTGGGCAGCGTCCTCACGCTGTATTCTCCAGGCGAAATTCAGCTTCTGGAGGCGTATGTCCCCGACCCCGGTCCGGAGCCAGGGCCAGAGCCGGGGCCGGATGAAGGTAGCGACGACGCGATCGAGCGGGGAGAGCTCGAGCTCTCGGCTCAGCCGCTGGACGGAGGGTGTCGCGGCGGCAACTCGGCTCCATTACCTTGGCTCATATCATGGGTCGTCCTCTGGGGGGTCACGCGATGCCGCGCCATTGTCCACATCTCCTCCTGATCACGTTGGCGCTCTTCGCCGGGTTTGCCTGCACGGCGTCGTCGGAGCCGGCCGGGCTGACCCGCGCGGAGCTGCTCAACCCGGAGACCTGCAAGGAGTGCCATCAGCAGCACTACGACCAGTGGAAGGGCAGCATGCACGCCCACGCCGGTGATGACCCGGTGTTCCTCGCGATGAACGCCAAAGCCGTTGAGGAAGACGGCGTGGGTGACTTCTGCGTCAACTGCCATGCCCCAATGGCGGTCATCGAGGGGTACACGACGGACGGGACCAACATGGACGAGGTGCCCGAACACCTCAGGGGCATCACCTGTTACTTCTGCCACACCGTAGTGGCGGTGGAGGGCGCCCACAACAACCCCCTGGTGCTGTCGGGCGGGGCGACCATGTTGGGCGGGCTTCGAGATCCCGTGGCCAACCCCGCGCACGCCTCGGCGTACAGCCCGTTGCACGACCGAACGACGCTGGAGTCTGCGGCCCTTTGCGGCACCTGCCACGACATCGTCAACCCCGTCGGCCAGCACATCGAGCGGACCTACAGCGAGTGGCAGGCCTCATTGTTCTCGAAGGATGACCCCTCCCAGCAGCTGACGTGCAGCCAATGCCACATGGTCGGCAGCGACGGCCTGGCTGCCGAGTACGAGGGGGTCTCGTTGCGGCGGATCCACGACCACTCGTTTCCGGGCGTCGACGTCGCCCTCACCGACTGGCCGAGCGCGGAGGCGCAGCGTGCGCTCGTCGGCGACGAGCTGGACAACTCCGTGCGGGCGCAGCTGTGCGTGTTCGAAAACGCCGGAGGGGTCGCGGTGTGGGTGACCCTCGAGAATATCGGCGCCGGTCACAGCTGGCCCAGTGGGGCCGCCGTCGATCGTCGCGCCTGGGTAGAGGTCGTCGCCTACGAGGGTGACGCCGAGGTGTGGTCCAGCGGTAAGGTGGGTGACGACGAGGCGGTGAGCGAGTACGCCGGCACTGACCCCCAGCTGTTTCGCCTGGGAGACACGATCTACGACTCCAGTGGTGAGGAGACCCACGACTTCTGGGCGGCGGTGGGATACGAGTCGCGGCTTCTGCCTGCGCCGACGGCGCGGTCCCCGGCAGACCCTGCGTACGTCGACACCCACGTGCTTCACCAGTACACCCTGCCCACGGCCCTGCCTACGCGCGTCACGATGCGCCTGCGTATCCGGCCCATGGGCCTCGACATCCTGGGCGAGCTGGTGGCTGAAGGCCGCCTGGCCCAGAGCGTCCGAGACGCGATGCCCACGTTCACCCTCGGGCCCACCGTCATCGAGTGGTCGCAGGGCCAGGGTGAACCTTGTAACCCCAAGGTGTTCTGAGCACGTGGACGCTGCGGCCGCAGCGTCCACGTGGAGCCGCGGCGTGGACCGGCGGGCTCCGTTAATGCGTGCAATCGCGAAGGCTATTCGATAAGCACTCGTGTCATCATGAACGTTTACTTGGCAACCCTCGGGTGTCGCCTCAACGAGGCTGAGCTTCAGACCTGGACGAGGCGCTTCCACGCCGCCGGCCACGTCGTCGGAGCCGATCCAGCAGGCGCCGACGTCGTCATCGTGAACTCGTGTGCGGTGACCAGCGGGGCCGCCAAGAAGTCGCGCCAGCTCGTGCGCCGTGTGCATCGCAGCAACCCCTCGGCCAAGCTCGTGATGACCGGTTGCTACGCCAGCCTCCAGCCGGATGACTCGGCCGCCCTGGAGGGGGTCGACCTGGTCATCGACAACCGGGACAAAGGATCACTGGTCCAGCGCGTGCTTCAACAGCTCGACCTCACCGACATGCCCGCCCTGGCGCAGGCCCCCGGAGAGTCGTTTGCCCATCGGTCCGGTCGCACGCGCGCGTTCGTGAAGGTCCAGGACGGATGTCGCAATCGCTGCACCTTCTGTATCGTCACCGTGGCTCGCGGTGAGGAGCGCAGCCGCTCTATCCCGGAGGTCTGCGCGGAGGTCCGCGATCTACATGGGCGCGGCCACCACGAGGTGGTCCTCACGGGGGTCCACTTGGGAGGCTACGGGGAGGACGGGCCCACCTCGCTCCACGACCTGGTGGCGGCCATCGTCGCG
>JAAZYN010000792.1 GCA_014239625.1 Myxococcales bacterium
CCCCGCGGCCCGTTTGAAGAGGACGGGACCTGGCCTGGGACCCGGACGCCAACGCCGTCGTCGGCTGGCGCGAGCGCGACATCACCGCAGCGAGTGCCCCCGCGGTGCGCCGCAGCGCGCTGGAGGCGCCCGCCGCGCGCGGCGGGCTGTCACCCTCCGCCTCGTCGATCAGCGTTTGAGCTTGCGATACTTGATCCGCTCGGGCTGGTCGGCGGCCTTCCCCAGTCGTCGCTTACGATCCGCCTCGTAGGCCTGCCAGTTCCCCTCGAACCAGACCACCTCGGAGTTGCCCTCGAAGGCGAGGATGTGGGTGGCGATGCGGTCCAAGAACCAGCGGTCGTGGCTGATCACCAACACGCACCCGGAGAAGTCCAGGATCGCCGCCTCCAGGGCCCGAAGCGTCTCGATGTCGAGGTCGTTGGAGGGCTCGTCGAGCAGCAACATGTTGCCGCCCTCGAGCAATAGCTTGGCGAGATGCACACGGTTGCGCTCACCGCCGGACAGGTCCTTGACCTCCTTCTGCTGATCGCCGCCCTTGAAGTTGAAGTAGCCGCAGTACGCCCTGGCGTTGATCTCCCGGGTCCCGCTCATCACCGTCTCTGCGCCCTGGCTGATCTCCTGATACACGGTCTTGTCGCCGTCGAGGGTGTCGCGGCTCTGATTGACGTACGCGATCTTCACCGTCTCGCCCACGCTGAGGGCGCCGCCGTCTGGCGTCTCCTCGCCGACGAGCATCCGGAACAGGGTGGTCTTTCCCGCGCCATTGGCGCCGACGATCCCCACGATGCCGGAGCGCGGCAGGATGAAGTTCAGGTCGTCGAACAGCAGCTTGTCACCGAACGCCTTTTGAAGATGCCCGGCCTCGATCACGTGGGTCCCCAGGCGCGGACCGGGCGCGATCGTGATCCGCGCGACGCGTTGCTCGTCGAGGCCTTCCTGAGCGATGAGCTCTTCATACCGGCTCAATCGCGCCTTACCCTTGGATTGCTTCGCTTTTTGGGACAGCTGCACCCACTCCAGCTCTCGGGAGATGACCTTCAGGTGGCGTTTCTGGCTCTTGTCCTCGGCCTCCAGCCGCGCCTTCTTCTGCTGCAGCCACTCCGAGTAGGCGCCCTCATAGGGGATCCCGCGGCCGCGATCGAGCTCGAGGATCCAGCGGGTCACGTTGTCGAGGAAGTAACGGTCGTGGGTCACGATCAACACCGTGCCCTCGTACTCGCGCAAGTGCCGCTCGAGCCACGCCACCGACTCGGCGTCCAGATGGTTGGTCGGCTCGTCGAGCATGAGGATGTCGGGCTGCTCCAGCAGAATGCGCGTCAACGCCACGCGCCGCTTCTCGCCCCCCGAGAGGTTGTCGACGGCGGAGTCACCGGGCGGGCACCGCAGGGCCTCGGCCGCCTGATCGAGCTGAGAGTCCATGTCCCAGGCGTCGCACGCATCGATCTCGTCCTGCAGTCGCCCCTGCTCCTCGATGACCTTGTTCATCTCCTCTTCGCTCAGCTCCTCGGCGAAGCGTGCAGAGATGGCGTCGTATGCTTCGAGCAGGTCCTTTTTGTGCTTGAGGCCCAGCTCGATGTTTCCCCGCACCGTCAGGGTCGGATCGAGCTGCGGCTCTTGCGGCAGATAGCCGACGGAGATCCCGTCCTGAAGGATGATTTCGCCCTCGTAGTCCTTGTCGACGCCGGCGACGCAGCGCATCAGCGTGGACTTGCCGGCGCCGTTGACGCCGATGACGCCGATCTTGGCCCCGCGGAAGAAGCCCAGCGAGATGTTTTTGAACAGCGGGGTGCCGTTCGGGAGCGTCTTTGAGACGCGGACCATGTTCATGATGATTTCTGGCATGCGCGCCGTATGCCGCAGCCGAGTCTCGGTTGCAAGCTCAGTCACTTGACACCAGCGGCCACAGCTCGACCAATGTGGGAGTGAACCCGGCCCAGTCACTGCTCATGCGCTCTCTTGTCGTGGCGGTCGTCTCGCCGCTCACGCTGATCGCCCCATCGCGGGCCGGCCTACCCCCCACGTTGGCCGCCGAGCGCCGTGGGCTCGTGGAGCTCCACAGCGATCTTGACGCGCCAACACGCCGCTCCCTCGTCGCCCGCTTCGACGCCTTCGTACGCGCTTGGGCCGACGATGTCCGCGGGACGTTGTTGCCGGCGTCCAGGCGCGACCACCCGGTGATCGTCGCGCCGATCAGGATCGCGCTGTTCGACAGAGCCGCCGACTACATCGCCTACGCCAAGCGTGACGCCCCCCACCGGGTCGCGCACGGCGGCTACTTTGATGGGCGACGGCGGACCGTGGTGTCTCATTATCGCTCCAACCCGGTACGACTCATCCTCCACGAGTTGAGCCACGCCGTCGTCGGGGACGCCTTTGGCGACGCGGCGCACACTCGGCTCCGTGAGGCTG
>JAAZYN010000793.1 GCA_014239625.1 Myxococcales bacterium
GGTATCATTAAGGATACTCCGAACTACCGGCCGAGGCAACCCGCTCCCCACGAGGTCTACCCGCGACCCCGCACACGTCCCGGGGACGAAACGACCGCGATGGGCTCCTGCCGAAGGTACCAGACGGCGTCATGGAGGTCGCCGCTGAAGGTGCGTCGACCCGTCGGCTACCTCCGAAAGGTCAGCGTCGTCCAGGTGCTGTACCAGGCCCCATTGGGGAGACGTTCGATGTGTACGCTGGCCAACACCCAGTTGGCCGGACGAGCAGACAACGCGAAGGTCACGCGGCCCCTGGCGTCGGTCCGCGCCTCCATGGGCGAGGTGGTCACACCGTCCATGGGGAAGGCGCGAACCCTGGCCCCCACGCTCGGCTTTCCATCGTACAGGAGCTCGAAACCAAGGGCGCCGTCTTTGGCCCACGGGTCCGTGGTCGGGACCAGCTCCAGCGGCAACCCGGACACGAGCCGCGCGCTCCCCGGCGACGCCGCGTCACCCACGCGCACCACGCTCTTGAGGCACCGCGCGTAGAGCTCGTACTGCGCGCCGGTGGGTTTGACCGCGTCGAAGGTCTTCAGCGCCCGGTCATCGCCCTCCTTGAGCAGGTAGTCACGAAATTTCTTGGGCGTCATCGACACGCTCGCGGGCAGCGATTGATACGTGATCACCTGGACTCCGGGGGACAACCCGATGAAGCGCCCGGCGGGCAGGCGTCGGTTTCGCCCGATGGACGGGCGCCAGGCTCCGGTCGCCGCGGAGCGGGCGTCGAAACGAATGATCCGCCCCTCGTTTCGCGCGTACGGCTCGCGAACGTCGGCGTGGCCGATCACCAGCCCCACCGAGATGTCGCCGGCCCCCGATGTCAAAAACCGGCTCGGCTCGATCCACATATCGTGGGCCGCTGCCGGGCCGGCCGCGCCGCCGATCAAGACCGAAACAAACACCCCGAATCCAAACGCTCTCATCATCAATACTCCTGGGCAACCCACCGTCCCACTGTACGTGGTAGCTCGGCTGGCAGATCGCCCCCCCGAGTATCATAGACGGGGACCGAGGCGCAGCCTCGCTGAGGCCATCCTTGTCAGTCGTGCCCGTGCGCCTCGCGCATCGGGTCGGTGACCTGCGCCACCACCCCGCGGGGCCCCTGACGAAGCAATGACATCGCGAACAGGCCACCCAGCAGCGCCAGGCTGACCCACTGCAGGAGCGAGCCGTCGCCGTGGGCGTGGCCGTCCAGCCCGCTCTTAACTTCCAGCCCCATGGCGTCGACCGCCCAGCCAGCGCCGGTGGCGGCCAGGGTCACCAGCGCGCCGAAGACCATCGCCACCCTTCTACCGTGCAGACGAGCGAGGATCCCGAAGGTGGTGATGTTGGTCGCCGGTCCGGCGAGCAGAAAAGCCAACGCCGCGCCCGGGCTGACCCCGTTGAAGATCAGGATGGCCGCCACCGGCGTCGCGCCTGACGCGCAGACGTACATCGGGATACCGATCAACGCGAACAGCGGCACCTGCAAGGACGCCGGAAGCTGCTGCAGCAGCTCATGGGACAGCAGCGGCTCGGCCAGGGCGGCGATCAGAAGACCCGCCAGGATCCAGGGCATGGTGTGGTCAAAGAGCTCCACCAGCCCGAACCGCAACCCCGCCGCCAGCCGTCGGGAAAATGGCGGCCGCGCTGCGTCGGGGCCCTCCGCCTCCAACCCCGCGTCGGGCCGAGTCACCAACCGACCCACCCACCACGCCACGAGCAGGGCGATGACGAACGCCGCTCCGACCCGCGCGAGGGTCATCTCGAGCCCCAGAAGCGGGAAAGACAGGAGCACCGCGTCGAGGCCGATCTCGGGTGTGGCGATCAAGAAGCCCATGGCGGCGGTCGCCGGCACGCCGCGGCGAACGAGGGTCTCGTACAGAGGCAGGACAGCGCACGAACAGACCGGCAGCGGTAGGCCGAAGACCACGCCGCGAAACGACTGACTGGCTGCAGAGCCGCCGTCGAGCCAGCGGGCGCGAGCGGGGGTGATGACGACGCCGATAAGGCCCGCGAGCACATACGCGACCACCAAGGCGGGCGCGCTCTCGAGAGCCAGGGCCATGACCGTCTCCAGGAAATGGGCTGACCCGGCCTCCGCACCGTGGCCATGGTTGGCATGGTGCCCCTGGCTCATGGTGAGCGCGACGACGATCAGACCCACCAGCCCCCCGATGGATGCCATCACGGACTCGAGGGTCGCGCGATGCTCGTGGCCCCCGTCATGGACGTGGCTGTGGCCATGGCTGTCATGGCCGTCCGCACCAACGTGGCTGTGGCGATGCTCGTGGCCACCGTCATGGGCGTGGTCCTGGGCGTGGCTGTGGCTGTGGTCCGGCTCGCCCAGCTCTGCGTGGTGATGTCGGTGGTGGTCGTCGTGCCCGAAGG
>JAAZYN010000794.1 GCA_014239625.1 Myxococcales bacterium
GCGGTCTGCTCGCGCGTGCCCTGCTGCCGCGCGGTGCGCTCTTCGGCGGTGGCGTCGAGCTGCTGGGCGCCACGCGCCTCGAGATCTGCCAGGCTCTCCCAGTCATCCGCGGCCTCGCAGTCGGCTGGGTCCATGACGACGATGTGGCGCAGCTTGAGCTCTTCCGGCGCGTAGTCTCGGTCAAAGAAGCGGAACCCCTGCCGCAGCTCGCGGACCTTGTGAAGCTGAGCTTTGTTTTCGACGATGGAGATCACCGCGTCCGTGTCGACGTGAAGATAGCCCGCCTCCTCTGCCAGCAGCGTGGCGTAGACGGGCACGGTGCGGATGCCGATGCTGAGGCACGCGAAATCGCAGGTGATCCAGTCTTCGCTGGTGCTTCCCAGGATCGCCACCGCGGCGCGGTCCTCGAGGCCGCCGGGAGCGGTCAACAGGCCCGCAGCGATGTGCTGCATGCGGCGACCGAGCTGGCTCCAGCTGGTGTCGACCCAGCGGCCTTGCTTGTTGACTCGTAGCGCCGGCGCCGAGGCGCTCTCTCGAATACGACGCAGCACCATTTGTCCGAGTGTGGAGTCCAATCGCGACCTCTGTTCATTCGACGGGGTAAAAACTCGCCCGCCGTTTTAAAGCAGTCGTCCGGAGGCCGCCAGTCAAAAGCAGGATCCTGTCGCCGCGGTCCGGTCTCACAGGCTGTGCGCGGTGGCGTCGGGCATCACCGCGTCTCCATCGCAAGCGGTGTCTGGCCGCCAGGGTCGAAATCGTGTGCGCGGCGCAATCGGCTGGCCGCGGCCTGACGAACTCGAACGATGTGGGCTGGCTGCGGCCCGCATCGAGGATGTTTGTTGGCCACCGTCGGTCAGATCGTTAGAGTCTGTCGATGTCTCACCCGCACTTGTCACCAGGTTCCGGCGCATACTTTGGGATCTTCGGCGCTTTCACGGCGTGCTCGCTGAAGCCGCGGAGCAGTGCGTCGAGTACAGCAGCCCCGGCTTGCGCTGCGCGCCACCGCGCGATCACTCGCACCTCCCGGCGGGTCGCTCGAGAACGGGTGAGCAATGCGGGTTAGCCGCCCCACATCAACCGCTGCGCTCGGCGACCGGTCGCTCTTTCCCCGCTTGGCGTTCGACGCGTACCTGAACCACGCCGGGATAGGGCCGGCCTCGGTGGTGGTCGAGGCGGCCGTGGGGCTGGTGCTGGAGACCTACGCGACGCGAGGTCTTCACGCATTGCCGCAGTGGATCGACGACAGAGAAGAGCTCCGTAAAAAGCTGGCGACGCTCGTCGGCGGCCGCCCGCAGGACATCGGCTTCGTCACGAACACGAGCCACGGGGTGGGGACCATCGCGCAATGCTATCCATGGCGTTCGGGTGACAGGATCGTCGTGTTCAGCGGTGAGTTCCCGGCGAACGTGACCCCGTGGCAGCGAGCGGCACAGGTGCATGGTCTGGGGATCTCATTTGTGCCCCTCGACGACTTCGCCCTTCCAGGCGGACCCGATCTGGCTCGACTCGAGGCCGAGCTCCGGCACGGTGACGTACGGATCGTGGCCGTCAGCGCGGTTCAATTCCAGACCGGGTTGCGGATGCCGCTTCGGGCGATGGCCGACCGTTGCCATGCGCACGGCGCTGAGCTGTTCGTCGATGGTATTCAGGCCGTCGGCGTGATCCCGCTCGATCTGCCAGCGTTGGGCGTCGACTATCTCGCCGCAGGTAGCCACAAGTGGCTCATGGGCATGGAGGGGGGCGGTTTTATCTACGCCGCCCCCGGGCGCGCCGAGCGACTGCGGCCAGTCACCGCGAGCTGGCTAAGCCATGTGCAACCCGGTGGGCTGGCCTTTCTCTTCGACGGAGCCGGTCATCTCCGCTACGATCGAGGGTTCAAGGGGGACATGTCCTTCACCGAGTCGGGTGTCTCCAACAGCATGGGGTTGGCCGCGCTCCATTCATCGGTCGATCTGCTCGTCGCGCTGGGTCCAGAGGCCATCTTCGACCACGTGTCCCGGTTCCTCGACGGTCTCGAAGCGCCTCTGGTGGAGCGGGGGTTCACGAGCGCGCGGCTTAGCGACCCTGCGCGGCGCTCGGCGATCTTGAGTGTCCTGCCGCCTCCGGGACACGATCTCGCTGCCATGGCCAAAGCGCTCGTCGCTCGAGGCATCTCGGTGAGTACGCCCGATGGTTACCTGCGTTTTGCGCCCCACTGGCCCAATAATGGTGCCACCGAGTTGCCGCTTATCCTTGACGCCGTAGACGCCCATTTGAAAGAAGCATCAGCATGAATGACGAGATCGAGAGCGACGAGGTCGAGGACGCCGCCGACGCGCCGCCCCCGCCGCCGCCGGAGCTGCCCTTGCGCTTGCGCGCGCCCTACACGCGCGCGCTGCTCGAGCTGCTCGAGCTGCTCGAGCTG
>JAAZYN010000795.1 GCA_014239625.1 Myxococcales bacterium
CCGATTTCAGCTCAGCGCCGTCATGACGGCGGTCACGCTTGGCGTTGAGCTGCTCCTGCTCGGTGACGTGCGGGCTGGGGAGCTCACCGCCCGTGTTGATGACCAGCGTCACCGCCGCGGCCAACGCCATCATCGTCCCGGCGGCCAACCATGGCCCTCTGACCACTCTTGCGCCAGCCGAAGCGCCGGAGGTCGGGCGCCCCCCCTCTTCAGCCCCCATCGACGCCTCCCCAGACGCCGTCCATTCGGCCTCCAGGGCCGCGCGTTGAGCCGCGCTCAGCGTCGGCCCCTCCTCGGTGGTGAACTGTTGCTCGAGCAGCTGCGCCATCAGCGCGATGTCGTCCACAGAGGCCCGGCCCGCCGCGTCGTCGTCCAGGAGCGCTTCAAATTCGGCGCGCTCCGTGTCGTTCATCTCGTCGAGCGCGTATGCCGTGAGGCGCTGGTCGTCGTGTTCGATTGCCATGGTGTCCCCTCCCCTATCCGGCCTGACTACGGGCGATGAGCGCCGCATGTCGCGGGGCGACGGTTTTTCGAAGCTTCTCGATGGCGGTGTGGAGGATGTACCCCACGTTCGTCACCGAGTGGCCGGTGACTCGGGAGATCTCCCGGTAGCTGAGTCCTCCTTGAAACTTCAGACGGATGACCTCCTGTTGCTTGTCGCTCAGCGAGTTCAACGCCAACGCCACGCTCTTCTTTTGGCGGTTCTGCTCCGCCTCGATGTCTTGCGATGGGCCGGTGGCCACGCTGGCTCCATCGGCGCCGGTGTCTGGCGCCGGGTCTGGGACTACTTTCATCCGACTCTCCTTGCGCTTGATGTCGATCGCCCGGTTCCGGCAGACGGTGTACAGCCACTCCGCCGGGTGACTCTCGACGCGCGCTCGGTCCGCCTTCCAGAGGCGCAGGAACGTGTCCTGAACGACGTCGCGCGCCCGCTCCACGTCTCCCTGACAGAGCTTGATTGCGTACTTCATCAGCCGGCGCTCGTATTCGGCGAGCATCGAGCGCATCCAGGCTGCCTTGTCAGGGTTTGTGAGCATCTTTTGCCTAGCCATGTGCCGTCGGGCCTCCGATGTCGGCGTCCAACAACCTTCACGCGCGGAGCTTGAGTTTCTTAGGACTTTTTTTATCGAGGCCAGGAAAGTGCCGGTAACGTCTCGTGTTTACCTGGTAAAAGACCCGAGGTCATCGGGACGTCGGCGATGACATCGCTGGGCGGCGTTGACGCCGCGGTGGTTCGGAACACGTCGCTCCCTTCGTCGCTCCGGGGCGCCGTCCGGGTCGAGCCAGCGCGTCCCCCTGGGGCGCTTGGTGGGCGCCCCCCCCGGCGCTGATCGGCTCACTCATGAGAGGCGGCAGCGCCTTCAATGAGGCCCAGCGGGTGAGGTCGTGCGACCCATGGCCGCGCCGCCGGAGGGGGTCTCCCCCGTCAGCGCTTCGGATCCGCCGGTCGCGGTCGAAGCGCCGTGACTGTTCGACACCAAACCCCTGGTGCCGGGGTGATCCGAGCCCCCTGGTGGTCGACCACCTTCGGTGGCGCGTCTTCTTTCGGAAGATGTTCTGTTGGGTTACCGTCGACGCTCAATGAGCGAAGCCAGCCGCGTCCAGCTACGAGCTGATATCGAAGACCAGCTTGCCCACGGTAACTGGGCAGCAGCTGCAGCGGGCCTCATTGACCTGGCCGCGCTGGTCGATGATGGCGCAGAGCGCTACGAGCTGTACGCGCAGGCCGCTGACGTCTTCGAAAACCAACTCAGCGACAACGGATCCGCCGTCACCGTGCGCGTCCGCGCGGCCGAAGTGCTCGCGGATGAGCTCGGCCGACTCGAAGACGCGATCATCGTCTATCAGATCGTCCTGGCATCCGACGAGAGCAACGCCGCTGCGCTCGAGGGTCTGGAAGCTCTCTACGGGGAGACAGAGGACTGGAACGAGCTGCTGGCCCTGTTCGACCGTCGGGCCGAGCTCGCCTCGGACGAGGCCGAGATGGCGGAGATGCTGCGCAAGCAGGCGCTCATCTTGCAGGAGGTGATCCGCGATACGGCCGGCGCCGCCGACGCCTGGAGCGGCCTGCTCGCGTTGGACCCGGACGATCAGGAAGCGGCCGCCGCGCTGGAAAAACTCTACCTGGATGGCGGTCGCTGGCCGCAGCTGGTGACGTTCTATCTGGCACAAGCCGAGCGCGTGCTCAGCGACGAGACCGTGGACTATCTGATCCGCGCAGCCCAGGTCCAGCAAGAGCAGCTGGAGTCCAACGCGGACGCCATCGGCACCTGGGAGCGGGTGCGCCACCTCGAGCCTCGAAACCCTCAGGCGTTGGCGGCACTCGAGCGCCTGTATGTCGACGCCGACGACACGAGCCGCGTCATCGGAGTGCTCGAGTCGAAGGTCACTGCGGAAGAC
>JAAZYN010000796.1 GCA_014239625.1 Myxococcales bacterium
ATCGTATCGGGCGTGACGACGCCAGCGACGCGTTGAAGAACCTTCCGCCCGAGGAGCTTCCCCTTCACCGCCAGGCGGCGGCGCTGGTCATTGGTCAGACGAAGCCGGCGGCCACCCAGTTGTTCGCGGAGAACGCGGTTCTCCACCATCAGGTAGTCGATCATGTGTTGCTGCCGTCGGTTCACCCAGCCGGCGAACATCATCAGGAGGAAATGGAGCGCGTTCGGCGGCGAGGTCGAGGACATGGTTGAAGTTCAGGCCGATACGGTGGTCAGCACAAGGGGGCGGGAGCTTCGATCCTGGATGAACATCGTGGCTGCCGTGAGCCCGCTGGAATCCTTGTGGCGTAGGCTCGATCGAGTTTTTGCACACGACGCCGGCGGCCACACCACCTGCGTGCGCGACGCCGCCCGCCGCGTGGCGTGCGGGCTGTCGGGCGGGGCGCCGGCGCTGACTCCGGAGCTTCCCCAAGCAGCTCGGGAGTGGCTGGCCAGCGGCGCATCGCCTGGCGACGCTCGCGATCAACCCAACGGACCGGCTCCATGAGACCTACCGGCCAGGAGCGCTATCTGGCTGCGCGGGCCTCCAGCGCTGCGATCTCCTTGAGCGCGGTCTCGCGCAGCTGTGGCACCTCGTGCTCCGCGTATCTGCGCAGAATCGGGAGCGCTTCTTTGGTGCGCAGCTGGTAGCTGATAGCTGCCAACGCTTGGGCTCGGAGCTTCGCGGTCACCTTCGAGTGGCCCGCCACGCTCTCCAAAAACGCGAAGTTCCGATCGCACTGCGCGCGCTGCGCAGGATCGTCTTTGAACCGACGGGAGAACGAGATACAGAGGCTCCTGTAGACGAAATAGTAGTCGCGGTCGAACTTGGCCCGCTCGGTGAGCTGCGCCTCGCCAAACGCGAGCAGCCGGTCGAGGTGCTCTCCGCGACAACGGGAGATAATCGCACCGGCTTTCCGGAAGATGGGGGATGTGGTGGCCGCGGGGTCGTCACGTCCCAAAAAGCCCTCCGCCCATGGGCACAACTTCGCCTTCTCCACTGCGCTGTATGGGAAAAAACTACTGGCGGCGGTGAGCGCTGCGCGCACGAGGTCGCGATCGTCGCTCTGCGCCAGCTTTTTGATGGCTGGGAAGGCCTGCATCCGGCCGTAGAGCATTACGGCGGACCAGCCCTTGACCTGGGTCTGCTTGTCCGGGTCCCTCTCGATGGCCTCGATCGCATGCTGCAGGCCGCCAGCGAGGCTCGCAGTGTGGACCGCGCCGACAATGGCGGCGCGGCGCTGAACCGTGCCCAGTTTTGGCAGGGCCCTCAGCAGCCTGCGTGCCACGGGGGCGCTCACCGAGCCGACGTGAGCGCCGCCCCACGAAGTGCTGAACTTGGTCCTCATGAGCTTGGCCGCCACCGTCCGGAGGCGCGGGTCCTCGTCTCCGAGCGCCGTGGCGACCGTCGAGATCGCCAGCAGCTGGTGAAGCTTTGGGGGCGGCCCGATCATCCCTCGAAGCGCGTCGAACTCCTTGTTTTTACACGCTCTGACGCGCAAGCTCTTGAGGTTGACCTCGCAGCTGTCGACGACCGCCTTCATGCCGGCCATCAGCGACGCGTCCACGTGGACGCGGGCCCTCTTCTTCTGAGGTCGTTTGGGAGTCGCCGGCTCTGCGACGCGTTTATCTGGAGTGCCTCTGCCTTCGCTCTTGCAGGCGCCGCTGGCGGTGGCCAGGGCTCCGAGAAACATAACGGCAGTACACAGCGTTTTCACCTGGACGGGTGTAACATAATCCGCACTGTTTGCGGCGCCTTGAGAGCAGATATCCTGCAGTTCGCAGCGCCACTGGGGCTCACTGACGGGTGCTGGAGCGAGCCATGGAGGCGTCGCGCGGGTGGACGTGCAGCAGGAGGGCCCGGCGACAGCGCGCTGCGACGTGGATCCCCGCGCCTGCTCGCCGCGGCGGGCCCAACTGTGGTCCACAGGCTCGTATGGCTCACGGCACTTCGAGCGAAACCAAGGAGGCGTAGCCCTGGCAAGCGCGTCACGGGTCGGAGGCGTACGTTGCGACCGTCCGCCGGCGGGAGGGAGGTCGCAGGCGTCAGCGGTGCGACCCTCGGCCGCAGCCGAGGTGCCGTGAATACCACGGGCTAATTCGGCACGAGCTGCACGTTCGAGCTCGCTCCGTTACTGCCGCTGGCGCCTCCGGTGCTGGCCCCGGACGGTCCCGGGGCGCCGCCGATCCCGCCGGTCGGCGTGGAGCCGGGGATCGTGAAGACGTTGTCGGCAGACACCGACACTGCCCAGCTGCTCGGGTAGTTGTACATCGCGACGCCGAAGCTAGCGCCGCCACAGCCGCCGCCGCTGCCACCGCCGACGCCGCCGTTGCCGCCGCGGCCCCCGTCGCCAG
>JAAZYN010000797.1:0-274 GCA_014239625.1 Myxococcales bacterium
ATCGAGGCGTACGCCGTTCAGGCAGCCATCTGGACGTTCCTGGGGAGGGCAAAGGCGGCCGCCAAACTGGACTCGATGTCACGGGCGTTGGCCAAGGAAGCCGGAGACCCGGTGAGCGTGGCGTGGATCGACTTGCTGCACGGGACGACGCAGCTCCTGGGCAACCGGCCCGAGATGTCGATTCCGGCGTTCACACGTGCAGTTGCGGCGACCGAGGAGCTCGGCGACCGTTTCCTTCACATACTCGCTCTGGGTGGGCGTGGCTGGGCCGGCC
>JAAZYN010000797.1:284-2391 GCA_014239625.1 Myxococcales bacterium
CTCGTCCTGTCTCGACCGCGTCGACATGCGCGACGCCGACTTCGAGGCGGCCTTCGAAGCGGCCCGCGCGGTGGACATGCGCTGGTTGCTGGCGGACGCGAGCGCCGGGCGGAGTCTGCTCCTGGTCGCGACGGGCCGAACGGAACAGGGAGTGGCATTGGCGCAGGGCTTGGCGGACGACACCAGCCACGGCTTGCCGGCGGTGACCGCGCTGGCGACGGAGGTGTTGGGCGGGGCTGCCTTCATGGAGGAGCGCTACGGCGACGCCCTTACCCTCTTGGAGGAAGCCCGCAGCATGTACTGGAAGCAGCGCCTGCAGACGGCCTGGGGCTTCATGGTCTACATCGAGATCAGCGAGGCGATGTGCTGGCGGGTCGACCGGGATGGGCTCGATTCGGTGCCCGACTTCGTCCGGCGGCTGCGACACAACGCGAAGCTGGCGCACCGAGCGATTCGCAAAGTCCCGGTCTTCAAAGGGTACGACCGCGCGTTGGCTGGGGTGGTCGCCTCCCGCGAGGGGAAACGCAGCAAGGCGTTGGGGTTGTTCGATGAGGCACTCGCCGAGAGCAGAGGGCCGACCACGACCTACCTGGACACCTGGCTGACAGTGCGAATCGCGGTGGAGCGGGTCCACCTCGGCGGCCCCCGAACCGACGCGAGGGAGGCATTCGACAGCGCGGAGGCGGTGTTCGAGGAGCAGCGCATCCTGGGCATGTTGGGGTGGCTGAGGTCCGTTCGAGCGCAGTTCGGCTGGTGAAGGCGGCCGGTCCGGGCTGTTTGGAGCGACCACTGATAGGTGGGCTGCTGCTTATACTTCGTTGTTCACGACCCTGGGTCCGGTCCGCCACCCCGTGCGACAGCCGCCGCGTTCTGCTCAAAGCTGAAGTAGACGTGGTGCGCCCACGACCAGCTCAGCACCATCACGAACAGCCATAGCCTCCGTGTGGTCGAACCGACCCGGACGGTCCCCAAGTAGCCCCAGTCGACCTGGCCCTGTTCGGCAGGCAGCGGGAGAAGGCGGAAGAACGCTTCCGCTTTGGGTTTGCGCCGCAGGTCGAGGTCTCGAATCCGGCGGCGCAGCTGAACGACCGAGCCGGTGTAGCCGCGGCCCACGATCATTTCGTGAACCCGCGTGCCTGTCAGCCTGGGGCGCTGAGCCAAGGTCTGTCGGATGAAGTCGATGTACGGGTCCACCAGGCTCTGGCGGCTGCGGCGTTTGCCGACCCCGTTGAAGCGCTCGGTGCCCGCCGCACGAGCGACCGTGTCCGGGTGCAGGCCCACCTGAGACGCGACGGTCCCGACCCGCCAGTGTCGGCGTAGAACAGCCTTCAAATCTCAACGCGCTGCTCGTCGCTGATGGTCATGCGCCACGTCGCTCAGGGCCCAGCTCGTGACCACCGCCGTTGGTGCCAACCAAAGGGCAGCACGTATGGACTGGCGCGGCCACACTGGCGGCACTTGGGACACCAACAGGCATCGAGGATCTACCGCGTCAGCTCACCGCCCGTCACCGTGACAGGTTCGTCGCTGACGACCGGATCAATCCGTAAGGGAGCCTCTGGGGACGCGGAACCCTGATCCACCACGCGGGGACGGCGTGCTCGGTATTGACGCTGACGGTCTCGATGGTCGGCGCGACCTTCTGGTGACCGTCGATGACGCCGTCGAGCAGCTCGGACACTACGGCGCCGTGCTTGGTGTCGACACGGATCGCTGCAATAGCGGTGACCGCGGTCGCAGCTTCGGCAGAGATAGAAAACGCGGCTGCAACGGCCGCATCGTGGTTGCCGCAACCGCCGCATGGCGCACTCCGGGCTGGAATCTCATCTCAGCCCGTGCAAGCCTGCTTACGCTGTTTAAGCGGGCCCTTTGTGGGCTGGGGGCTGACGGGAAGGCGGCAACCTTCCCGGGCCCCATCTATCCCAACGCCCCGCTTACCCGCCAGACCGACGCGCTCTCGCCCATCAGGCGGCGCGGTGCGATCTCAGCGGGGCGCCCGTTATCGCGCGCCGAGGTCGCGGAGGGTCCACGTGAACCGGTAGTCTGGGTCACCCTTTAGAATAGCCGCGATCCAAAGCGGGGGAGCATAGCCCCCCCCCCCCCCCCG
>JAAZYN010000798.1 GCA_014239625.1 Myxococcales bacterium
CGCATGCGACCGCTGGCGACGAGGGCGTCGTCATATCGCTGTTGAAAGAAGCGCTCGGGAAACACGGCGTTGGTACTCTTCAGTAGAACCTTGCCCGAACGGGCTAGCGCCACGACAAGCGGGGGATTCCCCGTCCCCGGCACGAGGCGCAGGACACCTTCCATGACCAGCAACAGAATAACCGGCGTGCAAGCGACGGCGGCGCGGAACGTCGAGCGTCACCGACGTGCGATGGACCCCTCAGGGGACGGGCGCCAGGACCCGCACGTCGTCGATGTAGACGCCTGCACCAAGGCCTTCCGCAAGCACCTGGCAGGTCGACAGAGTGGGCGGGCCATTCTATCGTTCAACCTCATGACGCCCACGCCGCCGGCCGCTGTCTACACGCTTCCTCAGGAGGGCTCCGGGTGGCGCTGACCTGCGTGGCCATCAGCGACACCCACTGTCGCCACGGGGAGGTGGAGCTGCCGCTCGCCGACGTCCTCATTCACGCCGGAGACTTTCTCAGCCGAGGCCACGAGCAGGAGCTGCGGCTATTCGTTGACTGGTTCGTGTCGCGGCCCCATCGGCACAAGATCATCATCGCGGGCAACCACGACCGATGTCTACAACACCGGCCTGCCCTCGCCGAGGCCTTCGACCGCCCCGGCACTCACTATCTGCTGGACTCCGGCGTCAGCGTCGAGGGCGTCTCCTTCTGGGGCTCGCCATGGACGCCAGAGTTTTTCAACTGGGCGTTCATGTTGCCCCGAGGCGAGGCGCTGGCGGCCAAATGGGCATTGATCCCCGAGGACACCGCGGTGGTCATCACCCACGGACCGCCGCATGGCGTCGGGGACCGCTGCTATGATGGACGCCACGCCGGGTGCAAGGCCCTGGCGGCGCGCCTGGCAGTCGTTGAGCCCCAGGTCCACGTCTGCGGCCACATTCACGAGGGGTATGGGGCTGGAGTCGTCGGCAGCACCACCGTCATCAATGCGTCGACCTGCGACCGGCGCTACCGCCCGATCAACCCCCCGGTGGTGTTTGAAGTGGAGCCCACCTGACCACGCCCAACGACGACGACGCCAGCGGTCTCAGCACCGACGAGGCCGGTTTCACCCGCTGCTGGTGGGGCGCCCACCCGGAGATCTACACCTACTATCACGACACCGAGTGGGGGCGCCCGGTGGCCGACGACTGTCGGCTCTTCGAGAAGATCTGCCTGGAAGGATTCCAGTCGGGCCTCAGCTGGCTGACCATCCTCCGGAAGCGACAGAATTTCCGGCGCGCGTTCAGCGACTTCGATGTCGACGCCGTCGCTGATTACGACGCCGCGGACGTACGCCGATTGCTGGGCGACGCGGGGATCGTGCGGCACCGAAAGAAGATCGAGTCGACCATCAACAACGCCGCACGTGCCCGCGAGATGCGTCAGGAGTTCGAATCGTTGGGGGCCTACTTTTGGCGGTGGGAGCCGCCACCGGCGGAGCGGCCGGCGGTGATGTCGAGACCAGCCCTGACGGCGCTCAGCAAGACCGAGACATCGACCGCCCTCAGCAGAGACCTCAAGCGCCGCGGCTGGAGCTTCGTCGGGCCGATCACCGCCTACGCGTTCATGCAGGCGATGGGGTTGGTCAACGACCACGTGGAGGGATGCCTGGCGCGTTCGGACTGCGAGGCCGCGCGACGCGACTTCCAGCGGCCGACCCGGTAAGCGCGCCTACGGCTCTCGTGGCGCCGCGCCGCCCTGTCCGACTCCGGGTTCGTCCTTGCGATGGGGTCGGCAAGAGCACTAAGTTGATGGGACGGCGTGCAACCCCATGCCACGATCTAGGCCGACGCCTGGCAGGAGAGAGATGGCGCGTAACAGGACGAGGATGTGCGCACCGTGGTCCCTCGGGGTCATGACCCTGATGGCAGCTTTGAGCGCATGCGCTCAGAGCGACTATGCCTTCGACCCGACCGCCCCCGCTCGAGGTCCGGGATCACTCGTGGGCGACGGGTCGGTGCTGAACACCGACCCGTTCCCCGGCGGCGACGACGCGACCCCTTCGGCCGCCAGCGTTGAGCCCCCATCCGATGGCTTGCCGCCGGACTGCGACGCGGCCTGTAGAACGCACTGCGCCAGCCTCGACCTCGCCAACCCTGTCAACCGCGGGCTCTGCGAGAGCCTCTGGGGGGTCGGGTTGAGCACGCAGCCCGTGGATGTGACCGAAGCCTGTCGGCGCCTCTGGGTCGACACCGTGGGTCGTTACCCCACACGCGCCGAGGTTCAGGGGCAGTGCGAAGGGGCCTCGTGGGGGGACGTGGTGACGGAGCTCATGGCGAGCCCCGCGTTCACCCTCGTCAATCAGCGCCGCTGGGCAGACCGCTTTCTCTACAACAACACCGCGATAAGTCTGGAGCGCA
>JAAZYN010000799.1 GCA_014239625.1 Myxococcales bacterium
TGGGGATCTTTGCGGACGGAGCGCCGGTCGAGGTGCGCCAGATGTGTGACGGCGCTCCAGGCGGCGAGGCCTGTAGCCAGACCTGCGTGGGCCTGCAGTCCTGGGGTGTCCACGTGAAAGGCGCCGGCGCCACCAACGTCGAACCGGGCGAGCACTCCGTGGCCGGTATCGTGCTGCGGGATGCGCCGGGATCCATCATCGATCAGGCGTCGGTGTGCGCCACGGACAGCTATGACGTCGCGGGCGTTGTCATCGAGGGGGCCTCTGCCGGGGTGCTGGTCGCCCGGAGCGCCGTCTTTGCTCGCGGCGCGGCCAACCTGGCAGCTGGCATCGCCGCCAGGGGGTGCGACGGGTCGCGCCCACGCATCGCGTACAACGGGACGATCACGGTGGCTGACGCACCTCTGGCGGTCGGCGTCACGGCGACCGCGGGATGCCACGCTCAGATCGATCACAATCAGCTGATCGCAGGAAATGACGGCTCGGAGCCGTCCCTCCTGCAGCTACTGTCGGCGGGAGTTCACTGCGGTGACCACGGTGATATCGCCACCCCCGCTGTCCCCGAGGCACCGAAGGAGTCGCCGTCGCTGTGCGTGATCGCCGACAACCGCATCATAGGGAGCGTCGGCTCGTCGGCCGACCGCGCCATCGGCGTCGCCTGTGTGAACAGCTGCGCCGCCGTCATCGGCAACACGGTGGTGGGCAACAGGGAGGGGAGCACCTTGCAGAGCGCACACGGTCTCCAGCTGGTCGGGAAGACGCCGGCCCTGGTCGACCGGAACCGCATCTATGGAGCGTGCGGCGCCGCTGAGGCTGTCGGCGTGCGCGCGGTCGGCGCCCAAGGGCGATTGACCAACAACATCATCATCGGACGCGGTGAGTATCCCTGCCCATTGTCCGGATCTTGGTCGACCTACCGGGGGGTATCGGTCCTCCGCGCAGCCATCGACCTGGAGCTGGACGTGCACAGCAACCTGGTCGCGGCCGGCGGCGGCGGCTCCTGCGATGGCGTGGCTCTCCACTACGATGTGCTGGCGGGCGCGGGGCTGCCGGATCCGACCGCCCCTGTAGGTCGCGTGCTCAATAACATCCTCCACGCGGGCAGCTGCGGCACCTCGGCCGGAGTCGTCGAGGCGTCTTCCGACGCGTCGCCGAGGCTTTTCATCTCCAACCTGGTGCTCGCCAGCAGCCACTATCTCGCCGGTGAGACCGCCCTCGACGAGGACGCGGTCAACGGCAACATCTGGTGGCGCTATGGCAACATGTTCAAGGGGCCGATCGCCCACGCGCAGCTCCAAGCCGATCCAGCCGGCCTCTTCGAAGACGCCGCGTTCGTGTCGAGCATGGAGATCGTCGACGCCGGTAGCGATGACGCGACGCCGCTTTGGGATCATCGAGGTGAACCAAGGCCCTTGGGCGAGGGCCCTGACATCGGGCCGGTCGAGTTCGACCCCGACGAACCCTTCACGTGGTCGCCCTGAGCGCGGGTGTGCCCGCCCCGCAGGGGGCTCTGCGCGGCCCCCAGGCGAGCACCTCGGTGGCCCTGCTGGTCGCAGCGCTCGCGCTGAGCAGCGCCGCCTGCCACGAGACCGATCACCTGGGCCCGCGGCTGCCGTTGCGGGTCGTCGTGCAGGGGCACGTCCCGGCTCAGGCGTCCGCCGGCGACAGGCTGCGGTTGACGGTCTCTGTCGTCGATGGCACAGGCGCCCTCGCGCGGCGCGGGCGAGTGGCGCACTTGAGGCTCGAGGGCTCCGGCGGGAGCAGCGGAGGCGAAGGTCACCTCTCCCCCAGCGTCGTCCAGGTCTCCGGCGGCGGCACGACCACCGTCGAGGTCGTGCTCCAGCGGGCCGGCCGGGCCCGGATCCGGGTGTCCGCGGAGCTGGCGACGCCGTGGCTCAGCGACCGGGTGGAGATCACCCCGGGCAGAGCGGCTGGGCTCCGGTTTGCTCGGCAGCCGCGGGATGCCTGGCCGGATGACCCACAGACGCTCACGGTGGAGGCCGTGGACGCGTTCGGCAACGTGGTGACCGACGAGCACCACGTGGTCACCCTGGACGTGGGTGACCAGGCCCAGACGATAGGCGGCGTCGCCCGCTTTCACCTCACGTTGGCGCCCGGTGTCACCTCGGTCACGGCCTCGGCGCAAGGGCTGTCACCGGTCACCTCCCGGTCGCTCAGCGTAGGGAGGGCGGTGGGGGGCACCTTGGAGTACGGTCGCTACCCGTTGAAATTCGACCCGCTGGCGCTCGCGTCGGCGCTCGATTACGACACGCCTCTGCGGCAGCCCATCGGCGGCGCTCGGGTCCAGCTGCTGAGTGATGGCGAGGTGGTCGGCGAGACCGAGGCCGATGAGGCTGGTGGGTTCAGGATCGCCGCGCCCGACCGTCACGC
>JAAZYN010000079.1 GCA_014239625.1 Myxococcales bacterium
GCAGAAGTTCAGCCGGGGGAGTGTTTGGCCTCTGCTTTGCATGCGTCTCCCGCGCTTCGATATCTACGCTCAGACCAGGCAGGTGAACGGTGAGAAAGCCGAACGTCCGGGGATTTACTCTCATCGAGCTCATGATCGTTGTGGCTATTCTTGCGATTCTGTCCGTGATAGCGGTCCCATCGTTCATCAAATACATGCGTCGGGCCAAGACCGCCGAGGCGGTCGAGCAGCTCGAGCTTGTCTTCCGCGGGGCTGTCCAGTACTTCATCACGCCCAGAGCTCACGCGTCGGGGCCGTCCCTGGGCGGGCTCGCCGACTGTCGGTTTCCAGATCCGATCGGGGCCACCCCGGCGTCGTCGTGCTGCGACCCCGCCGTGGACACCGACAGCGACGGGCGCTGCGACTCGGCCGACGAGACCGTCTGGAGCGCCGCGTCGTGGCAGGCTATGAACTTCGAGGTGAAAGACCACCACCTCTTCGTCTACGCCCTCGAATCCCAGGGGGCTAACGATGACGCTCGTTTCCGCGCCATGGCCCACGGTGATCTCGACTGCGACGGGACCAGCTCGACGTTCACTCGAGGAGGGATCGGCGTCGCCGCCACGGGGACGCGTGAGTGCGCCGTGCGGTCCAGCTCATCCCTCGCGGTGTTCAATGAGACGGAATAGCCGCGCCTCGGAAAGCTCCCTTCGAATCAGCCGAGGTTCGGCTCTTCACCGAGTCTGAAGAGCCGCCGGGTGTTTCTGCTGGTCGCTGCGGCTAACGCGCTGAGCTCCATCCCGCGTATCTCCGCGACTCTCGCAGCGACATGGCGCACAAAGGCCGGCTCGTTTCGCTTTCCGCGATGGGGCACGGGGGCCAGGTAAGGGCTGTCGGTCTCGATCAACAGTCGCTCCATGGGTGCCTCCGCGACCACCCGTGGCAGCTCGCCTGACTTTTTGAACGTGACGATTCCCGTGACACCGAGGTGAAAGCCCAGCGCGAGCCAGGCTCGTGCTTCCTCGTGGGTTCCGGTGAAACAGTGAACGACTCCGCCTACTGCGGCGGCGCCTTCTTCCATCGCGATGGCGAGCGCGTCAGCGTGGGCGTCGCGGACGTGAAGAACAAGTGGCTTGCGGCGGCGCCGCGCCATGCGGATAAACTCGCGGTACGACGCTTGTTGTTGCTCAGGTGAGCTGCTGTCGTAGTAGTAGTCGAGGCCGGTCTCCCCCACGGCCACGACCCGTTGATGGGCGGCCATCTTCTCTATCTCCCGATAGATAGATGGGCTGCACGTCTCGGCGTCATGCGGATGAACGCCGACGGTCGCCCATATTGCGGGGTCAGCCTCCGCCATGGCGATGGCTGACCGGCAGAGGTCGAGCCGGCCCGCCGCACCGATCACGATCAGGCCCTCCACGCCCGCTCGCCGCGCGCGCTCGACAACTTCATCGCGGTCTCCCGAGAAGCGCTCGGTGTTGATGTGGCAGTGGCTATCGATCATCGGGCTTATCGGCCGGCATCGGTCAACTCCCGCACCTTGAAGGTCACCCCCTCGCGTCCTGGCGGCGCGGTCAGCGCCAGCACGAGCCGCTCGAGCGACAGTCGTGGGTTCAGGTTGCGGTCCACGATGCCGTGGCGTGTGTCTTCGATGAGGTCGATGCGTGCCAGGAGCGACTGCGGGCCGTAGCGTTCACTGGCCTCGGCGATCTGAGAGGTCAGCGCTGGGTGGGCGAGGTCCGCCAGGCTCTGGCTCCCCGCGCGCACCAACATGATGTCTCGGTACAAGCGCCCAATGATGTCGAGGACGGTGCCGATTTGTGCCCTGAGATCATACAGGTCGCCGGCGAGCGCGAAGCAAGCCAGGGCGTCGCCCGGAGCGATGGACAGGAGTCTCGCGAGCAGCGCATTGCGCCGGCTCATCACCGGATCTTCGAGGAGCCCCAGCGCCTGCCCCACGCTGCCGTCCGCGACCGCCGAGACCTCCCTCGCCTTGTCGGCAGGGACCTTGAAATCGCGTTCGAGGAGCCGTGCCAGCGCGTCCGTCGGGACGCGTCCGAACACGATCCGCTGACACCTCGAGCGGATCGTCACGAGCAGCGCATCAGGTGAGCTCGAGACGAGGATGAAGCGGGTGTGCGAGCTCGGATCCTCGAGCGTCTTGAGCAACGCGTTGGCGGCCTCTTCGCCGAGCGCGTCGGCCGGCTCGATGATGACGACGCGCAGCTGGGCCTCGATGGGAGGGAAGGCCACCACGCGAATGAGGTTGCGTATCTGCGCGATCTTGATCGTGCGGCCTTCGGGGCTGATCTCCAGGACATCCGGGTGGCCCCCGCCCCGGTCCACCTCGGAGCCCAGGATCCTGCGGCAGCTCTTACAGGCTCCACAAGCATCTCGCCGTGGAGGTTCGCCGCCGGTGCAGTTGAGCAGCGCCGCAAGAGCTCGCGCGATGGTCCGCTTGCCTATCCCCGCCGCGCCTGCAAAGAGCATGGCGTGATGCACCGCGCCGCCGTGATGAGCCTGCCGGAGCGTGTCGATGACGCGCTCGTGTCCAACCAAGCGGTCGAGCGTGATGCGATCCTGCGTTGCCGTGCTCACTCCGAGGGGTCTTCGCCTTCGTGTCCGGCTTCGTCGCTCCGCGTGCCCGCTTTGGCGCCCGCATCGTCTCCGCTGGACTTGGCCGCTGCTGGGATGAGCTGCGCGAACAGACCCGCGAGATCGAGGTTCATCTTCACCTTGAGGTCGGAGTCATCAGCGCTGCCCCCGCCGTCCTCGTCACCGCCTTCCAGGTCTCCGTCCGCGGCCTCGGCGGCCTGCTGTTGTCCTGGCTCGGCGCCGTCGTCCCCCTCGGAGGGCGCTGGGGACGCTTTTCCGCCGAACTCCATCTGAGCCGGAAGAAGGGAGCCGGCGAACGCCTGAAACATGGTGCCGATGAGCTTGCCAGCATGGTTTTTGACGAAGTCGTTGTTGAAGCTGGCTGTCGCCTGACCCGCGTCGTCTTCGTCGATCTCGGCGTGATCGCGCATGTAGCCAAAAAACGCCGACTTGAGGCTCCCCACGAGGCGCGACTCCAGCGCCGACGGCTGGCGTGGTCCGCGTTTGTCTCGCTCTTGCGCGAGGTTGATGACGTTGTCGCCAACGCCATCGGCGTCGCCCGCCGGCGCCGCAGGCGGGGCATCACCGCTTCGAGGGGGGGGCTTCGTGCCCTGGCCGGCGCCCACCTGGACGTCGACACCGCTGGACTTGGCCGCTTGTTGTAGGGCTCCCATCATCTGGCTCATCAAGCCCGTGACCATCTGCGCCCCGGCCTTGACCCCGTCGGGGCTCATGCCGCTGGTGTCGAGTTTACCGTCGTCATCGACCTTCAGGCCCAGGTCGGCGAGCTTACTCTGCACCGCGGATTTAAGCTCTTCACCGAAATCCGGCAGGGTCACCTTGGGCTGGTCGCCGTCAACAGACGCCGCGTCGTCGGTGGTGTCTTCGGTCGTCTTGTCGTCGTCGGCCATGCTTGGTTTCCCTCTTGTTAGCTCTTGTCGCTGCCGGATCGTCGGACTTTACCGCCACGAGAGCGGCGTTTGGAAGCGCCGGGCCGAGAGTTTTTTCCCGAACGTGAGCCGGCCTTGGAGGAGTTTGGGGCTGTGGCCAGGCCTTTGGCCCCCCCGGCAGCCTGGGCCTGCTGGGCCATCAGCGGCAGCAGCTCGGGATCGATGAACTCCGACACCGGAGGGGTGTAGTCCGGATCACGCGCGACCTTGCCGGCTGACTTGTACTCTTCCTGGCAGGCCGCCGACAGGATCTTCATCGTCAAGTTCCCACCCGAGTCTGCCGCGGCATATGCGGCGCGCAGGAGCGCGTTTTTGATGCGACCGCCAGTCAGCTCCCACTCCTTGCCGAGCTGCTCGAAGTCCACGTCGTCGCCAAGCGGAAGAGCGGTGGGGATCAGCGTCTTCCAGATGAGCGCCCGCTGGTCATCGCCAGGCTCTTCGAAGGTGACCCGGAACTGGATGCGCCGCGTCAGGGCGCGGTCGAGCGCCCCGTAGAAGTTGGTCGTCAGGATGCACACCCCAGGGAACCGCTCGATCTCCTGCAGCAGCAGGTTGACCTCCATGTTTGCGTGCCGATCCGTGGCGCTCTTGACCTCGGCCGAGCGTGAGGCGAAGAGCGCGTCCGCCTCGTCGAACAGCAGCATCGCGTGGGAGATGCGCGCCTGCTCGAAGATCTGTTTGATGTGCTTTTCCGTCTCGCCGACCCACTTACTGACCACCTCGGGCAGGTTCACGCGATACAGCGGGCGGTCGAACTCGCCAGCGATGATCTCCGAACAAAACGTCTTGCCCGTGCCTGGCGGGCCGTCGAAGAGAGTGATGATCCCCTTGCCGGTGACGAGCTTTTTGCCGAAGCCCCACGTGTTGAGGACGATCGCCTGGTTGCGGATGGCGGAGATGATCTCTTTGACCTTGGCCTTGGTCTCGTCCGGGAGGACGATGTCCTTGAGGCGCATGTGCGTGGTGGTGCGTGTCGTGAGCTCTTCGAGCGCATACTTGAGCTGCGTTCGACAGCCCTCGTCGAGGTCCGCGAAGGTGATCCGTGGGCTCGCCGATTCCCGCGCCACAGCCTTGTTCACCGCCACGAGGATCGCGTTCTTGATGGTGCCGCCGGTGAAGTCGTACCGACTCGCGAGGATGTCCAGATCGATGTCCGACGCAAGCGGCACCTCGGGCGGCAGGTGCACCTCCCAAATCTGGCGGCGGAGGTCTGGCTCGGGCAGCTCGAACGGCAGGCTGTAAATGATGCGTCGGTCGAGCGCCTCGTCGAGTCGCTCTGGGTGGTTGGTCGTCAACACCAGGACCCCGTGGAAGTCCTCGATCGCCTTGAAGGCCGACGCCTTGCGCTTGTCCTGCTTGCCCAGCAGCGACTCGCACTCATCCACGAGGACCAGCGCGTTGCGCATGGTCGCTTCGCTGAACAGCTCACGGAGGATCTGGTCGACGCCCTCCTTCTCCGGGAGGTCGGACGCGGCGAGGCTCAGCAGCGGCACCTTCATGTGGCTCGCCATCGCTTGGGCCAGCAGCGTCTTTCCGGTGCCCGAGGGCCCCGAGAACAGCAGCGTGAGGCCGCGGCCGTAGGGGAGGACCTTGTCGAACCCCCAGGCGGAGATGAGCTCGCGGTACCGATGGTGGTGTTCGACGAGCTCCCGCACCTGCTTCATATGGTCACGAGGCAAGATGACATTGAGCAGGTCGACGTTAGGCATCTCGATGCGAGCGATGCGGCCCGCTTGTTCACTCAGCTCTTCTTCGCTGAGCACGTAGCGCAGGGCCGACATGCTCACGGTGAGGGTGCGGGCGAGCAGACCGCGCATGGGACCATCGACACCCGCCTCGAGGCTGATCAGGCGGTGCTTCATGAGTTTCCCCATGGGGAGAAAACTCGCGCGGCGCTTGAGCGCCTCTTCCGGGATCTCGCACAGGCTCTCGAGGACCAGGCGGACGGTGATGGACCGCACGAAGGCCGAACGACTGCTCGCCACGAGCACCGGCGTCCGGGGCTCGATGTGCGTGGCCATGCCGATCATCAGCGTCTGGAACTCAAAAGTGTCGAGGTCGAAGTTTCGCACGAGCTGCGTCAAGCGCAGGTCGTTGAACTGCCCGCTGCGGATGTCGCGCTCGAATTCTGACCAGGCGATCTTGCCCTGTTTTCTGTGGGCCGGGTCGCCGCTCAGGAGTTGGGCCGCTGCGCTCACTCCCTGGGTGATCAGCTCGACGGTGGGGTCCGAATGCACCCTGTGACAATGACACCGGCGTGCCTCGAGGGCAACCACTCAGCCGCGGCCGGCGCGGCCGGCGCGGACGTGAGGCTGGTGGCCCGATGGCTCGGCGCCGAGCCGCTCCAACCCCACCGGGACAGGCCGTGCGGCTTGTCCCGGTGGGGGCGCCGAGCGGGACGCTGTTGACTGAAGAAGCGCTGCCGTCAGCGCTTGCTCGCCCATAAGCGGCCGAGCACCGACCGAGCGACGTAAGGCACTGGGTTCTGACGGGGGCGGACGCCGAGGCTCACGAGGCTCTCGAGCCTGGCACCGCCCTTCGGTCCGGCCACGTCCTCCGACCAGGTTGACCGCTGGGGGCCTGCCCGTAACACCGCGGACAGGAGCAGGGCCTCGGTGGCTCGCGTCAGTCGCCCCCCGAAGACAGCTGGACGCGGCGGATGGTCATGTCGCTGATCTGCGGCGGCGCCACAGGCCCGTGCCGCGCGTCGGGACGCGGCGGATGTGGCGACTCACCGTATGAGCTCGGGCAGCGCTGCCAGCTCTTCGTACAAGTGCACGTTTGCTCGGATCGCTTTGCGGAAGACACCCAGGTGGAGAGACTCGTTGGGCCCGTGGGCGCCGGTCTCTGGATCCATGACTCCGTTGAGGATCAGCGGCAGGTCCCCGTACCGGCGCCCGAACAGCGCCACGAAAGGGATCGACCCGCCGACGCCGATCTGCAACATCGGGCGGCCCCAAGCCTTGACGTAAGCGCGGTCCGCGGCTTCGAAGGCAGGGCCCTCTGGCGTGTAGAGCCAGCTCCCGGCGGTGCCGGGTTGTGGCTCCAGGGTCACCTTCACCCCGCCCGGCGGGTCGACCAGGAGGGCATCTTCAAACGCCGCCTGCACCTGCGAGACGTCCTGTCCGGGGGCCACGCGCACCGACAGGGTGGCGCTCGCGTTGGCGCGCAATGCGTTCTTCTCCATGTCCGGCGTGGGCAACGTGGTCGACAACAGGGTGACCGCCGGTTGACGCCACAGCCACTCGGCTGGGGGCAGGCCCCGCGGGTCCAGTGGATCGATGTCGTCGAGCAGGCGAGCGCCACGTCGGATGGTCTCGCTGTCCAGAGGCACAGCCCGCGCTTCCGCGCGCCACGCCTCGTCCGAGGTGGTGCGCAGCGCGTCGATGCTCAGCCGCCCATCATCGTCGATGATTCGGCTGAGCAGCCGGATGAGTGCGGTGGAGACGTCCGGCACCATGTTGCCCCAGAGCCCCGAGTGGACATCGTTGGCGATGGCGGAGACGGTGAGCTTGAACTCCACCAGGCCGCGCAGCGAGACGGTAAGTCCAGGGATGTCGATGGACGGGTTCTCGCAGTCGGTGAGCACCATCACGTCCGAGGAGAAGGCTTCCGGGTACGCGTCCATGAACCGTTCCAGGTTCGGCGACCCGATCTCCTCCTCTCCTTCGATCACGATCTTGATGTTGAGAGGCAACGCGCCCGTCTGGTCCAGCCAGGCTTTGACGGCGGCCATGTGGGACACCCAGCCGCCCATGTCGTCCGCGGCACCCCGCGCGTAGAGGCGTTCGCCCTTGATGACCGCCGTGTGCGGATCGGTGTCCCAGGGCTCGCCCTTGACCGGCTGCAGGTCCAAGTGTCCGTACACGAGCAAGGTCGGCTTGTGGGGGCCCGCGTCGAGCCGCTCGGCGGCGACGCAGGGGAGCGCCCCCTCCAGCTCGAGGACGCGCGCGTTTTGCAGTCCGGTGGCTTCGAGGTCTCCGCAGATGATCGCCGCCAGCGTCCGAACGTCGCCATGGTGGGCCGCGTCGCAGCTTATGGCCGGGACGGCGAGATAGGAGCTGAGTCGGTCGACCGCGTGATCAAAACGGCTGTTGGCTAGCTCGGCGACGGCATCGGCGGGTGTGGACATGGTCGACCTGGTCACGGGGAGCGCTGGGGCAGGACGAACGATCTATACGCATCGGGGGAGTTTCACCAGGAGGCACCCCACAGGACGCGCCGCGTGACCACGTGGGTGCCTCCTCCGGGTGGCGCTCAGCAGTCCTGTAGTCCGTAGTCCTTGAGCTTGTACAGCAGGGCCCTGTGGCTGATCTCGAGCAGGTGGGCAGCCCTCGTGCGGTTACTGGCGGTCTGCTTGAGCGCCCGCTTGATGAGCTCGCGCTCGATGTAGGCCTGGGCTCGCTTGATCGACAGGTCGCCCGCCGCCAGGGTCACCTGGACCGGGCTCAAGGACTCGCTCAAGGTCAGGGGCAGCGCCTCGCTGGTGATCGCGTTGTCGTCGCACAACACGACCGCTCGCTCGAGCACATTCTCCAGCTCCCGCACGTTGCCCGGCCAGGGGTAGCCCAGGAGCACGCGCATAGCATCCTGTCCCATCGCCGGCTTCGGGAGCCCCATTCGACGGGCGACGGCGGTCAAGATGTGGTCAGAGAGGGCGGGGATGTCCTCGGTCCGCTCCCGCAGCGGCGGCACCTCGAGCTGCAATACGTTGAGGCGGTAGAACAGATCTTCGCGAAAGCGCCCTTCACTGACGGCCTCGTGCAGGTTGCGATGGGTCGCGGCGACGATACGCACATCCACCGAGACGCTCTTGGTCGAGCCGACGGGACGGATCTCCCCATCCTGCAGCACGCGTAACAACGCCACTTGCAACGGCGGCGGGAGCTCACCGATCTCATCCAGCAGCAGAGTGCCCTCATGAGCCTCGACAAACAGCCCCAGCTTGTCGCTTCGAGCGTCGGTGAACGCGCCGCGCACGTGCCCGAACAGCTCGCTCTCGAGCAGGGTCGCGGGGATGGCGCCGCAGTTTATGGCGACGAAGTTGCCTCCACGGCGCGGCCCCGTGGTGTGGAGGGCCCGCGCCACCAGCTCCTTGCCGGTCCCGCTCTCCCCGGTGATCAACACCGTGGTGTTGTAGACGGCGACCTTGGCGATGGTCGCCTTGAGCTCCCGCATCGGCTCGCTCTGCCCGAGCAGCGGCCGGTCACCGTGCTCGATCGCTTCGATGCGCGCCAGCTGTCCCTCGAGCTCCTTCACTCGAGCCTTGAGGCGCAGGCGCTCGGTCGCTTTGCGCAGCGTCAAGATGAGCTCGTCTCGCTTGAAGGGTTTCGATAGATAGTCGTACGCCCCGCGGCGTATCGCGTCGATGGCCAGGTCGATCGTCCCGAAGGCGCTCATCATGACGATGGTCGCCCCGACCCCCGCGGCTGTGGCGGCGTCGACGAACTCCAACCCGTTCATCCGCGGCATCTTCACGTCACAGAGCACCAGCTGATAGGCGGTCGTGTTCTCCTTGAGGCGCTGTAGCCCTTCCGCCGCGGTGGTCACGGCGTCGGCCCGGTAACGCTCGGAGCGCGACAGCATGGTGACCAGCATCTCCCCGAACGCTCTCTCGTCGTCGATGATCAACACGTTCAGTAGAGCTGTGGGGTCTTCATCGTTCACGGTTGACCTCGGCCGTCTCCAAAAAATCGCCAGCGCTGCGTTACGCATTATTGTGGTTGGCGTCTTGTCGCTGCAAAGAAGCTCCCAAATGCACTCGGGAGGCCGTGAGATATGGCATCCAAAAACGCTATCGGGCTAGATATTGGCTCGAGCTCCATCAAGCTGATCGCGCTCAAAGAAGATCGTAAGGGCGTCCAGCTCCAGGCCTTCGATATGGCGATGCTCCCACCGGAGACCGTGGTGGACGGCGCGCTGATGAACTTCACCGCGATCGTGGACAAGATCCGCGAGCTCACTTCGGCGTTGAAGCTGCGGACCAAAGACGTCGCCTTTTCGGTGAGCGGCAACTCGGTGATCATCAAGAAGATCAGCCTGCCCGAGATGACACGCGAGGAGCTCGACGAGAGCATCCAGTGGGAGGCCGAGCAGTACATCCCCTTCGACATCCAGGACGTGAACGTCGACGTAAACATCCTGGACCCGCGCGCAGGGCAGGGGCAGATGGATGTGCTCCTGGTCGCCGCAAAAAAAGACGTGATCAGCGACTACATCGCGGTCTGTCAGGAGGCCGGGCTGAAGGCGCGTGTCGCAGACGTCGACACCTTCGCGATCCAGAACAGTTTCGAGCTGAACTACGCTCTTCCGCCCAACGAGACGATCGCCCTCATCAACGTCGGCGCGTCGGTGATCAACATCAACGTCATCTCCAACGGGATGACGACGTTCACGCGCGACATCTCCATGGGCGGCGCGATGCTGACCGCGGAGATCCAGAAGCACCTCAACGTCAGCTATGAAGAAGCGGAGCACTACAAGACGGCCGGCGAAGGCAACATCACCAACAACACGATCGCGCGTGAAGTCGCCCGTCTGAGCGAGCGCGTATCCCAGACGTTGGTCACCGAGATTCAGCGCTCTCTGGACTTCTTCGCCGCGACGACGGTCAACGCCGACGTCTCCAAAGTGTATCTCAGCGGCGGTTCGGCACAGATTCAGCCGCTGATTCGAACCCTGGAGCGCAACCTCGAGGTCCCCGTGGAGTTGGTCAACCCCTTCAAGAACATCATCGTCGACCCACGCCGCTTCGACGTCGATCTGTTGCACCG
>JAAZYN010000007.1 GCA_014239625.1 Myxococcales bacterium
GGGGCGTGCAGCGGCTCCAGCAGCCGCAGCGCTACGCTGCGGATCGCGGGATAACGCCGCACCGCACGCGCGATCGCCTCGCCGTGAGCGGGGAGGCTGAGCGTCCAGTACAACAGCAACAGCATACCCGCAGGCTCGCCGCCGCGGGCCACGTACATCCACACCAGGGCGATGGCTACGCCCGTCCCGATGAGCGCCTGGAGCGCGTGGGCCGAGACCGACACACGCAACAGGTCGAGAGACGCGCGCGCCCACTCCACCAGCAAGTGCTCGTGCTGCCGTCGGACCGCTCGCTCTGCGCCATGCGTGCGGATGGGAACCAGGCCGAGGAGCCCATCCAGATAGTACCGGCTCAGGGCACCCGCGTGAGTGCGGACTCGGAGGCTTCGTTCGAACAGCGGACGTTGAACCACCCATGGAGCCGCGACCGACACCACGGCGACCACGGCTGCCGCGGGGGCGCTCGCTGGGTCCAGCCATGCGATGGCGATGGTCGTGACCACAAGAGAGGTACACGCCGATAGCAGACTCCGCGCCAGCTCGGGGAACGTCTGCAGCAGGTGGACGGAGTGACCGCGCTCGGCCATGTCGGAGCGTAGCCGGCTCTGAAAATAGCGGTCGCTCAGGCGCGGGATCTTGTGCATGAAAGCGATCCGCATGCGCCCCTCCAGGTGGCGCCCCAGCCGGAGGAATCCAGCGGCGATGGGCCATTGCAGCAAGAGCGTCGCGGTGGCGAACACCAGCAGCGCCACCGCAGCGCCCAGCCGCTGCTCGGGGGCGGCCAACTCTCCAGAGACTCCGAGCAATCCGCGAAACAATATCGCCTCTACGACCGCCAAAGAGGCCGCCAGCATGACAGACGCCGCCAGTAACCCCGGGGTTAGCAGGCCGCTATCGCGGATCATGCTCCACAAGCCCCTCAGCGGTCGCTCGGGCGCCTCCTCGAGGGCTGCGACGACCTCGGGGGCCAGCGGTCCATGACCGCCCTCGTCGTCATCCGACGGCCCGCGCGACGCAGCCACAGCGGCCTGCAGTCGCTCCCGGTCGAGCTCCCCAAAACGCAGCACGACTGCGCCGGACACCGTCACCAGGTCCTGGCCGTCGTCCCGCTGGCCGGCGGGAGATACCGTCCAGAACCCAGGGCCAACGACGGCGGACTCCGGGTCGTTCGCCCTCGCGACCAGCTCGGTGAGGATCGTGCCACCCTTGGAGCGGCGAATAGCGCGGCTGTCGACCAGCTTCGCTGCCACCCGCACGGCCGCGTCCAAGGCGGCCAGGGGGCGCCACCGGGCGGCGTCCTGGGTGGCGGCTGCCAGGAGCGCGTCGGCCTGGCTGTCAGTGGCCCCGACGGCCCTCATCCGAGCGCGCAACGGGCCCAGGAAGTCGTCGCTGGAGGCCCAACGGCGCCAACTCGACGCGGCGACGACCATGGTGTGGCGAAAAAGGTCCCCTCGGAAGCGGTCGACGTGCACCCAGCGACGCCCTACGGCCGGGTCCATAATCTGGAGGAGGCGCCCGTGTCGACGCCAGGCCACCACGAAATGCGTAAGGCCCGAAGCCTGCTTGACAACGACGATGCCGGGGAGCGCGCGCGCTTGATCGGTGAAGATGTGTTCCTCGGGGATGACGACCTGTTCGGCGTCAAAGCCCAGACTACAGGTGACGTCCTCGAGGGCGTCGATGTTCGTCCCGTCGACGTCGGTCTGGCAGGCCTCCCGCAGGCGGCCATACGACGCGCGCACCCCAAAACCCTGAAGTATCGCCGTCAGCGCAGCTGGGCCGCAGTCCATGGTGGAGGTCTGGATCACCTCGGGGATCAGGCGACGCACCGGACCCGCGGTCGCCATCAGCGCACCGCCTCATTGGGCGACGATGGCCCGTTGGGGGCACCCCGAGACGGCCCGACGGAGCCCTCCTCCTCCTCCACGCTCAGAAGCTGCCCAGCAGCCCGCAGGGTCAGGATAGCGGGCGAGACGCGCTCGACCACCACCTCGGCGACGGCGGGCTGGCCATGCTGAAGCGGGATGGAGGCTGGCGCCGTGTCGGCCAGGGTAAGATCCACGCGCACCTGCCCGCTGACCGGCTCGCCCGCGACGCTCTTGACCGTCGCCGAGACCGTCCCGTATTGCGACCATGGAAAGCCAGCCAGCCGCAGGGTCGCCGGTTGCCCCGCGCGGATACGACCCAGCGCGAGCCGAGCGGGGAAGCGGGCCACCACCTTCAGCTCACCACGTGGAATGATCGTGGCCAGCTTCTCGCCTGCGCGCATGACGGTCCCGGGTTTGACCGGCGCGACGTCGCCGAGGGTACCTGCGATAGGGGCGAGCACCCGGCTGTTGGCGATGCGATGCGCCAACAAGGCTATCTCCGCGTCGACATCCACGATCCGAGCCTCCAGCGAGGCCCGCTCCCGCGTCAGCGCCTGAAGTCTCGCGCGACGACCAGACTCGTCTTGGAGCCGATCCATGTCGACCCGGTCGACGCTCTTGTCCAGCGTGCGCGACTGAGCCTCCAACTCGGCCAGCTCTTTGCGCGCCCGCTGATACTCGAGGTCGGACACCAAGCCCTGCTTGGCGAGCTTGGCCATGCGTCGCACCTCCAGGCGAGTGTGCCGCTGGCTCGTACGCGCCTTGCGGTGCCGAGCCCGAGCCTCCGACAGCGCCGCCTCCCGCCCCTTGACCCCGAGGCTCAGTGACTTGGTCAGCACGTCGAGCTCTACGTCGATGGCGCCGATCTGCGGTGGGATCGCGGCGCGACGCTTCCGCGCCTGCTCCAAGGCGACCTGGGTGTGGCTCGAGTCGAGCTCCACGAGGACGTCTCCCGCCGCCACCCGCCGGTCGACCGTCAGCTTCGACACGGTGACCCGTCCGTCGAGGGACGCGCCAACGCGGTGAACCTCGCCAGCGACCTCGAGGCGGGCCGAGGACGACTGCACGACGACCGGAACATCAGCGGCGAAAAACCACACCCCCCAAGCCGCGACGAGGGCGATCGCCGTGAGCCAGGTCCACTTGAGGGCGCGAAAACGCTCGGCGTCGAGCGACGTGAGGGAACGGGAAAACGGGTTGGCCATGGGCGGTCGGCATTTGTACCGCCGTGGCGGCTGGACTTCAACCTGAAAACAAGGGGATTCTGGCGGCTGGGACGATCGAGGAGGGTGAAGATGATCGGGTTGACGACCGCACTAGCCATGACCTTGTCAGTCACGTCGGCGCAGCCGCCAGAGGCGACTTCGCCCAGCCCCCTGACGCTGGATCAAGCTTGGCGACAGGCGCTGAGAAGGCACGACGGGCTGGTGGCCAACCGGACCCGCGTGGCGGCCGCTCGAGCCAAACGAAGAGAAGCCCTCGCGGCGCTGCTCCCACGGCTGTCCGCCGGCGCCACCTACACCCTCAACGACCAACCGACCACCCTGGGTGGGTCGTCGATCATCGTCCGGCATGACATCCGGGCGAACGTGGCCATCGATGTCCCCCTGTTCGACGGGCCGGCGCTGTTCGAGCGGGCGGCTGCGGAGGAGACCGTCGGCGTGTATCGGGCACAGATGGTCGAGGAGGAGCAGACGGTCCTCATGGAGACCGCGCGCACTTACGTGACCGCTTTGTTGGCTGAACGCCTGGCTGCAGCGGCGCGCTCGGACGTGGAGACCCGGGGCGAGCTGCTCGACGCGGCGAACGCGCGCAAGGCGTCCGGCCATGCGGTGGAGCTGGACATCGCGCGGGCCGAGGCGTCGGTGCACGCCGCGCGACGAAAGCTGGCAGAGGCCGACGGCGCGGTCGCGGATGCTCGGGACGCCTTGTCGCTGGCCATGGGGGTCGAGCCCGGCAGCCCACGCGCGCTCGTCCGGCCTGTGATCCCTCCAGCCTCGGAGGAGGGAGCCTCCGCCGAGGTCAGAGCTCGGCTGACCGGGCTGCGGGCCGAGGCGGACGCCCTCGCAGAGAGCCGCTCGGGCGCCTGGGCGATGCACGCACCGAGGCTGTCGCTGACAGGCTGGGTGGCGGGCGGTCCGTCGACGTATCAGGATCCCGACGGGGTATCCCTGGCGCTGATGCTGACCGCGACCTGGAAACTCTACGATGGCGGCGCGCGGTACGCCCGGCTCCAGCAGGTGGAGGCGGATTTGGGTCAAGCCGCCGCCCTGCTGAGGCGCGCCAAGTTGGAGGTGAACCATGAGGTGTCACAGGCGCGGAGGCGCATCGCCACCAACGAGCGCCGGCTGGTCCACGTGCGAGCGGAGCGAGAGGCTGCCACGCGGGCGCTGGACCTGGCGGCCCGAGGGTTCAGGTTGGGCAAGGGGACCAGCCTTGACGTGCTCAACGCCCAGGACGCCGCGATCAAGGCGCAGGTCGCGCAGGCAACCGAAGAGCTGGAGCTGCTGCTGGCGCGGCTGACGCTGCAGCGGGCCCTCGGCAGGCTCGCCACCACGGCCCGCCGGGGCACCGCCCTGCCTCGCTGAGACCCTGGCCGCACGATTCACGGCGATGAGCTGACACCAGCGGATTCGCTGCGTGGACAAGCGCGCCCCCGCCCCCTCGGCTCGGCGGGTGTCCAACGCGGCATCGCCCGACCCGATCCGAGCCACCTCGGCCACGACGACGCCTGGTCGGTTTTGCCGGAAGCGCGGTCGTTTTTCTCGTCGGCCCCTGGGCTCGTCGTGGTGAGATCGGGACACCGTTCCCCTTGAAAGCAGATGCTATCTTTGCTAGCTGATGAGAGCGCATATCCCCTTTGGGGGGGTACTGGCCGATGACCAGGCTGCGCGGCGATGAAACCGTTAGCCTTGGAGGCAGAGGTGAAGAAGAAGACCGTTTGTATCGAAGACCTCGAGTCCGCCAAGTCCGCGCTGGACGACGTCGAAGCGTCTGTCCGGACAGGCTTGCGCGCTGGACAACCGCCGGAGCACGCCAACAACGAGAACGGGGTTGGCAACCCGTGGAACACGCCCGTCATCCAGCCCCTGTACGGTGTCGTCAGCGATCCCTAGGGGATAGCGTCGGGTCGAGCTGAACCAGATGCCGAGAGACCACGACCGCAGGAGCACGTACGCAGTGTGGGAGATCACGCTGAAGTGCAACCTGGCCTGCGGGCATTGCGGTTCGCGCGCGGGCGACGCGCGCGTCGACGAGCTATCCACCGCTGAAGCCCTCGATCTGGTTCACCAGCTCGCCGACATCGGCATACGAGAGGTGACCCTCATCGGGGGGGAAGCCTTTCTTCGACGAGACTGGCTGCAGATAGCCCAGGAGATCACCGACTGCGGCATGCGCTGCACGATGACCACCGGGGGCTACGGCGTCACGCCGGTGCTGGCAGAGCGAATGAAGCGCGCGGGGATCGAGACGGTCTCGGTGTCGGTGGACGGGCTCCGGCAGACCCACGACCGCCTCCGCGGGCGAAAGGGCTCGTGGGATTTCTGTCTGCGCACCATAGAGGTCCTGCGCGACGTCGGCATCTACGTCGGCACGAACTCGCAGCTCAATCGCTGGAGCGCGCCTGAGTTTCCGGAGCTGTACCGAGTCCTGCGGGACGCCGGCTTCAAGGCGTGGCAGGTGCAGCTCACGGTCCCGATGGGAAACGCCGCCGACGATCAGGCCCTCCTCCTGCAGCCCTGTGAGCTGCTGGACCTCTACCCGATGCTCGGCTACCTCGCAGAGCGGGGGGTCGACGAAGGGGTCCGCGTTTTGGCGGGCAACAACATCGGCTACTTCGGCCCCTACGAGCGACGACTCCGCGGCCAAGAGAACATGAACGAATATAGTTTCTGGAGGGGCTGCCAGGCTGGCCTTCAGACGCTCGGGATCGAAGCGGACGGCGCGATCAAAGGCTGCCCGTCGCTGCCGACCCGCCGTTACACCGGAGGTAACATCCGAGACAGAACGCTCCGAGACATCGTGACCGAGACCCCCGAGCTCACGTTCAATGAAACTGCGGGCACGAAGGACGCGACATCCCACCTGTGGGGCTTCTGCAAGAGCTGTGAGTTCGCGACGCTATGTCGAGGCGGCTGCAACTGGACGGCCCACGTGTTCTTCGACCGGCGCGGCAACAACCCTTACTGTCATCACCGCGCCTTGACCCGCGCAGCTCGTGGCGAGCGCGAGCGGGTGCGACAGATCGAGCCCGCGACTGGCCTCCCCTTCGACAACGGGGTCTTCGAGTTGCTGGTGGAGGATCGAGAGGCGCCGTGGGGCGCCGACGACCCGACGCGCTTTGAGATGGACGCGATCCAGTGGCCCGCAGAGTGGCTCCTGGAGGACCCGGGCCTACCCGCTCGCCTGGCCGACGAGCGAGAGCGCTCGGTGGCCTACTACGCAGCCAGAGCCGCCGCGCCCGCCCCTCCAGCGCCGTAGCGACTGCCCCTCGGGTGTCGTCGCGGGGCGCCGCGCGGCCGCTCACGGGCCCCATGGCAGGAGCGTTCGAGGTTCGATCGCCCCTCCGAAACGCGACGACGCCGCTCACCGGTGGGTCGGCGCGAGGGGCGTCGGGCGAAAGCGGCGCGCTTGCCCGACGTCTCATGGCACGTCGAGCGAACGCGAAACCACGCAGCGCAGAGGGCCGACGAGCGAATCGGCGCGATCGACGTCCTCCTGACGAACTACAATCACGCCGGAAAGCTGTTCGGCGACCAGGCGACGGATCGCGTCAAGGGCTTTTTGTGGCGCGTCGTCAAGGCGACGGTCGACCGTCTGCGACCTCGCTGGGTGGTGCCCTTCGCGTCCAGTCACTACTACCGGGCGCCGGCGTCTGTGGATCAGAACGCCTCGCTCCTGTCGCATTCGGACCTGGACACCCTGGGGCGCGGCGACGACCGCTGGGTGGTCCTGCGAACCGGCGACTCCGCGAGCTTCGGCGAGGAGCCCGTGGTGAGCCGACGTTCACCGGCGCTGGCGCCGTCGACCCGCGACGTCCTGGACTACGGGGCGTCGGTGCCGTGGGACCAGCTGCTGGCGGCGGGGCGGGCGCGAACCGCCGCCGTGCGACGCGGCTTCTTCGGGCTCAACCGCTGGTTCGGCGCGACCACGCTGTGGCTGGAGGATCTCGAGCGCGCGCTGGTCGTCGATCCGAGCGGCCGGGTGCGTGAGGCGGACCGGACCCAGGCTGACGTCGCGACCCACTCCCAGGCGGCGCATATCCTTCTGGAGCTTCGCTGCGGCGAGGACACGTTCCTCGCCGGCGCTCACTTCCGTTGTCTGGGCGACAACACGTCCCCTATTCGGCGTTGGATGTTGGCGAGCCTCCTGGGGCCAATCACATCGATCCGCGCCGCATGATAGGGTTGATGAGGACGCGGAGCGGCAGGCGCTTCGTGTGGAATCGCCGCGAAGAGATCGCGGCGACGGTAGGCGGTCTTCGATTCAGAGCGGGGGAGATGCGCGTGTGACCGCGGTGGCCACTCGGCCGCTCGTTCCACCTTGAATCCGAGAGAGAAAGCAAAAGCGACCATGGCCAGGCCAGCCCGGATATTCATGACACTTCGAGGGAGACCAGGGAGGCGTCGCGCTGGCGGCCGTGGCGCGGACCGGGGGCGGGCAGGGTCGCATGACACCTACGTGGAGCCCGCCGCAGGGGGCACGCGCCCCTCGGCGCTGCGGATCCGCCGGTTGCAGCCGGAGAGGCGTGGATTATTCGGGCTGGGGCTCTGTGTGATGTTCAGCGTCGTCTGCGGCGTGCCGTCGGCTCGAGCGTCGCCCTTTGCCTTACAAGGATGGGAGACTTCACTGCGAGGCGGCACGCTGAAATTCACGATGAAGCCGAAGCGAAAACGTGCATGCAAAGGCCCCTTCGCGGGGCGAGGCGACATGACGCGCGTCAGGTCAAAGGGAGAGCCCAAGGCAACGTGGACCACCGCGTGGTTCGCGCAACGGGAAAAGGTGTATTTGCATCCTCGAGGGGTGTACCTGGTCCGTGTGGGTGAAGGGGGCCACCTCACACTCGACGACAGCCACGACGGTCTTTTGTTCTACAAGAACGGGAAACTGCTCAAGCGGTACAGCACAAAGGACCTCATCGAGGACCCCTCGAAAGTTCGTTTCCGCAAAGCGCTCCCCAAAGGCTGCGTGTCCAGCTACCGGTTCTTGAGCGAGGCTGAAGGCATCAAGGGTCATCAATTCCGAGCGCTGACGGTGGACGGGGCTCGACTCACTTTCGACATCCGGACCGGCAAACTCACCCACCGGTCTTCCAAGAAATAGTCCACCACGGCCGGCGTGGCCACGCGCGAAGCGCCCCCCTGGTCGCGGGCCCAAGGCCAAGCCGACACGCATCGACAACAGGCATCACGTGCAGGTCCAATGGGCAACTCATGGTGCGATTGCTGGTCGCCCGCATGTTTCACGGTCGTGGGTCTGGATCCGAGGAGGCTCCGCAGGGATGACACGCGCGACCTCCCCCTCGGCTGGCTTGACTGTGGTCCGATACGTTGTCACCCGCCACGGTCCGTGACAGTGCCCGCCAGCACGACGCCTCCTGGGTGTCGCTCGAAGCCCCGTGAGAGGTCGGTCTCGGGGAGCCCGGCGGAGTCGACGTCAACGAACGGGCTGGGGGGGGCTGGGGGGGCTGGGGCTGGAGTGCTATGGTACCTCCGGTCCGCACGCTCCGCCCGTCTCGGTCTCGTGAGCTCGCGCCGCCGGAGAGCAAAATGAACATCGACCTGACCCATGTTGACTTCGTCGCCGTCGTTTGCGCTGGGGTCGCGACCTTCATGATCGGTGGCGCCTGGTACACGTTCTTCGCCAAGACTTGGCAACGCGCCCAGGGGTACAGCGAGGAGCGAGTCAAAGAGCTTCAGGAGCAAGCCTCTCCGGTGAAGATCTTTGGGACGATGATCGTGTGTTATCTCGTCATCGCGCTGGTCATGGCGATCATCATTGAAGCCTTGGCCATCAACACGCTACAGGCCGGCGCTACACTCGGCTTGCTGGTTTGGCTCCTGGTGGCCTGCGTTGGGCTCACCTCGCACGTCTCCAGAGACGTCGCCCTCTCGGGCTACCTCATCGACACGGGCTATCAGCTCATCTACTGCGTCGGCACCGGGTCTCTCCTGGCGGTGTGGGGATGAGCCTCCTGCGCGGCGCCGTTGGACAGAAGCTACTCAGCGGCCTATCGCACGGTGGGTGGAGACGGTGGACGTGACCTCAGGCCGACGTGGACAGCCGTTGAGGGAGAGACACTGAGATGTCGTTTTATCTCCGAGACGCCACCCCTGACGACGCCGAGACGCTGCACCGCTTCATCGTGGAGCTGGCCGTCTACGAGCGGGCCCCTTCCGAGGTGGAGACGACTCCGCTGTTGTTGAGCCAACACATGCAGGCCGGCTAGTTCGAGGCGCTCATCGCCGAGGACGACGAGCTCGGACCGGTGGGGTTCGCCATCTTCTACCCCAGGTATTCCACCTGGAAGGGACCTGGGGTCTACCTGGAGGACCTCTACGTCACTCCGGAGGCGCGCGGGCGCGGGGTGGGTGCGCAGCTCCTGGCGCGGGTGGCGCGCATCACGGTCGATCGCGGCGGCAGCCGACTGGAGTGGGCCGTGCTGGACTGGAACGAGCCCGCCATCGGCTTCTACGACAGGTTGAATGCCCGGGCCATCCAGGAGTGGCGGCCGTATCGACTCACTGGTGCGCCGCTGCGCCAGCTGAGCGAGAGCGCCCGGGTAAACCCAGGCTGACCCGGATGTTTCACGTCTCTCCGGCTGCAACCTGCGGAGCCGTAGCGCTGACGGGGGCGTACTCCCTGCGGCGAGCTCGACGGTTGTGTACGACGACTGTTCCTGCGGACGGTCCGCAGACCCGAGGCGGGCGACGTCGGTGTACCATGGGCGCTCCCCTTCGCCCGCGAGGTCGTTGATGCGCTGGACATGGATGCTCTCGGCCGCCGCGCTGGTCGCGTGCCCCGACGACACGCCGGCGCCGCTAGGCATGAACGACGCGTTCGACGCAGCCCAAATGGACGTGGACGCTCCGCGGCCCGACGCGGACGTCGCCTCGTCGCTCGTCGATGCCGATGGCGGAGACGTCCTCGCGGGGCCCGATACGCTCCCGGATACCGTCGCGGACGCGGTCGCCGACCAGAAGAGCCCCGGCTCGCCGGACACACAAGACACAGGCCTCGACGTCGGCGTCGACCTGTCACCGGGCGCGGCCTCCATGGTCCTCTCCGCGCCTCGTCTGTCGTTGCCGTACGTGGTCGCCGGCGGCGGCGGCGCCCAGGCCACGTTCACCATCACCAACACGGGCGCAGCTGCAGGCGCCCTGCTCTGGGACCTCAGCGGGGACGCGACCCTGTCGACCGATGCCCTGCCCGCGACGTTGGCGGCCGGTGAGGTCCACACGGTGACGGTCTCCTTCTCCGGATCCCCGACGCCCCTGCTGGCCGGAGCCACCCTTACCGTCATCGCCGATGGCGAGGGCGGCTCGCAGCCCGCCGAGAGGGTGGAGATCTGGGCGGTCGCCGGAGACTCCGAGATAGGCGACGCGACGCTCGACGTGCTGGACGGGCCGCCCTCGACCCCTTCGGTGACCCACGGGACGTCCATGACCATCACGCTCCCGACCGCCCCTTTCGACAGCGACCCCTCCGTCCTGGTCTTCGTGCCCGACGGGTTCTGGGACCGCGGCCTGCAGGACATGGTGGTGCATTTCCACGGTCACAACACGACGTTGGCCAGCACCGTCCCGTATCACGGCTATCGCGAGATGGTGCACGTGAGTGGCCGTAACGCGGTGCTCGTGGTGCCGCAGGGACCGGTGAATCAGGCCAGCGGCGACTTCGGCCGGCTCATGGACGCCGGAGGGCTGGCCACCATGCTCGACGACGTGCTCGCCCTGCTCTACCGAGAGGGCTTCGTCAGCGCACCGGCTCTCGGCGACGTCTTTCTGACGGCCCACTCCGGCGGCTATCAGGCGGTCGCGGTAAACCTGGGCAACGCCTGGGCGCAACAACACGTCGTCCAGGTGGGCTTGTTCGACGCCATGTATGGATACATGAACGCCTACTACGACTTCATCGTCGGCGGCGGGCGGCTGCGGTCCAACACCACCGGCGGCTCGACGGGCTCGGTCCACGCCACCCTCCAAGGCCTGCTAGACACCGCCGGGGTGGCGTGGTCCGACGCCACAGACCACGCCACGTTGCGAGCTTCCGCGCCGGTCCTGGCGCCGACCAGCGCCCCCCACAATGACGTCACCTGGCACGCCAGCTTCTACCTGGAGCACCTGCGCTGGTGCCCCGGCGCCACCGCTCGCGGACCGCGGGTGGAGCTGCTGTCGGTGGCCGACTCGGGGGGCGCCGCCACGGCGTCGTGGCGCACCCCGAGCGACCCGGCCGTGACCCATTTCGAGGTCCAGGCGCAGGGCTCATCCGACGGGAGCTGGTCGGTGCTGGCCACCGCGCCCCCCGGGTCAGACCAAGCGACGTTCCTGACGCCTGCGCTCGGCGCCGATGTCCGAGTCGTGGGGGTGATCCCCGCGGTGCCGCCGGCGGAGCGGCGTGGGTCAGACGTGTACCGGCTGGACCCGGCCGCCACGACGCTGGTGGTCGACGGCTTCGACCGGACCCTGCGCGGCTCCTTCGCCGGGCCATGGCATGACTTCGCGGCCAGGGTCGGCGCCGCCGTGCCCGGAGGCGTGGCGACCGCCAGCAATGAGTCCGTTCGAGAGGGCACCACAGCCCTCGCCGACTACGCGACGGTGGTTTGGCTGTTGGGTGACGAGTCCACCGGCGACCGCACCTTCGACGCCGCCGAGCAGGCCGTGGCGACCGCGTACGTGGCGGCCGGCGGTCGGCTCATCGTCAGCGGCAGTGAGATCGCGTGGGACCTGGACAACAAGGGGGGCGGCGCGAGTTTCCTCGCTGGGCTCGGTGCCAGCTACGCGGCTGACGACGCCGGGACGCTGCTGGCTCAGCCGGCCGGCCCACTCGCCGCGTTGTCGGGAGACATCCCCTTTGGCGGAGCAGGGGCGCCCTACGGAGAGGACTTCCCCGACGTCCTCGGCACCGTCGGCGCCGCGGTGGCCCTGCTGCACTATGACTCCGGCGGCAACGCCGCGGTCGGGCTGGCGGGATCCAGCGTTGTCCTGGGCTTTCCGTTGGAGCTCGTCGACGACGACGCCTCGCTCGCCGCCCTCATGGCTGCGCTCACCGGGTTTTGAGAGCCACCAGCGGTCACGACCCGTCGCTCGGACACCCCTCGACGACAGTGATGACGGGCGCGCTCCCTCCGGCCGGCTCGACGGATGTCGAATACGACGTCACCAGCCCACGGCTCGTGGCGCGCTCGCCAGCGCTGACCCGATGTCTCATGGGGCGCGAGCTGCAGCACGAGGATCCGCAGCGCTGACGGGCGCGACCTCCCTGCGGAAAGATCGACGTAAGGGTCGCTGGGCGTTGCCCGCCCCGGGTCCGTCACTTCTTCTTGGCGGTCGCCTTGTCGATGTCCTTGACCTGCTTGCAGGCGGTGCTCTCGCCCTGGTCACAGGCTTTCCGCAACACGCCCCGGGCCTTACTTAGGTCCTTTTTGGTGCCCCTGCCGCTGAGAAACAGCTGCCCCGCCGAAGCGCACGCCATGCGCGCCCCCTCGCCGCCGAGCTCGCACGCCTTCTCCCAATCGGCCAGGGCCGCTTTGTACTTCTTGTTCTTGTGCAACAACAGCCCGCGCTCGCTGCAGCAGATGGTGCACTTCAGATCGCACCCTTTGCCCCAGTACTCGAGGGCCTTGTCATCGTGTTTGACCCGCTTGCCCGTCTTGACCCACTTCTTGACGTACATCTGCGCCAACACGTCGCACCCCAGACTCTCCCCAGCGGCGCAGGCCTTGTCGAAGAAGACGGCGGCCTTCTCGTTCTCTTTGGGGACGGCCTTGTAATGAAACATGGCGAGCTTGAGGCACGACTGACCCTTGCCGCCCTCGCACAGCTTGGGCCAGTCCTGTTTGCGTCCGTACTTCACGAGTTTCGCCATACGGCCGGCGTCGCTGCAGGAGAACTGCTTGCCCAGGTCGCAGGCCTTTTGAAGGTATTTGGCGGCCTCGGCGTCGTTGGGCGGCCCGAAATCGGACCCCATGAAGCCCCCCCCCAGGTCGGCGCACCCGTCGGCATACTCGGCGGCGCAGGCCTTCGCGAACAGCGTCTTGGCCTGGGCCGGGCCCTTTGCCAGCTTGGCGTCACCCTTCAACAACGCGCGACCCGCCATCACGCACCCACGCATGGTCGAGTCCCCTTGTTTGGTCGACTGGGCCGGGCCGTTACAGACCTTCAGGTACCACTCCAGGCCCTTGGAGAGGTCCATGTAGGCCTCGTCTTTGCCCTTGTCCATGCACTTCTGCCAGTACTTGCCGCAGTCGATCTCCGGCTTGGCCTGCTCTTGCGCGTCAGCCTGGGTGTTGCTCACCGGGACCATCGAGGCCTCTTCCTTGTCGCACCCTGCGACACCAGAGAACGCGAAGAGGGTGACCACGACTGCGACCATTCGAGACGACAACATACCTGTTCTCCGGTTCTATCCGACGGGGGACATCTCAGGTGCGGCATGCTACCGCGCTTCGAGAGGAACCGCGACCTGCCGACGGGATCGCTTATCTCCTCGACAACACTGGCGCTCCCTTCCCAATCACGGGTCTTCACGGCGGCCCGGTTCGATGGTCACCCAGGGGTCAGCGCGTGTTGACAGGAGGGTGTTCGTGTCACCTCGTGGAGCGCGTCGGCGGCGCGGGCGGGCAGACCCCGCGTGAGCGATGGCTCCACCCGCGCGGAGCTGTGGCGGTCTGCAGCGCAGCGAGGGGTTAGAGGAGCCCCAGGCGGCGCAGCCGCGGCTCGAGGACGCCTTCCAGCGTCCGCTGGAAGACCAGCGCCTGGCGCTCTTTACTGAACAGGCCCAGGGCGACCCGGTCGGTGTCGGGCCAATCCTCGAGCGTCGGCCGGGCGGGGTCTATGGCGTCCAGCAGCGGCTGCATGCTCGCCTTCTGGCGGGCCACCGCGGCGCGCGTGATGGCGCGCCAGTGATTGAGCGTGTCCGGGGGAAAGCGGAGCAGCGACAGCTCGATGTAGCGCCATCGCAGCGTCGACCGCTGCGGCTCTCGACTCACCGTGGCGTCCAGGACCGCCTTGATGACCGTGTCGTCGCACCGCTCATGCAGATCGGTGACGAACCCGGCCGACAGGGTCTCGTTGACCCCCAGCATGCAGATGGCGGTGTACAGCGCCCGCTCGACCAGCGGCGCATCGACCGTGGCGGGGCGCTCCTCGAGCTCCACGGGCTTGGGCATGGTGGGCTCGATCCCGAGCGCCTGACAGACCCCGATAGATAATGCGCATTGGCGGATCTCATCGCCGATGGCGTTCAGCACCCCGGCGTAAACGTCGATCGGGTCTCCCGATCCGACCACCTGGACCAAAAACCGCGACAGGATCTGGATGGCGCGAAACTCCGATTGGGTGCGGCGCTCCCAGGTTCGGCGCGCCACCTCGAGACGATCCGGCGAGACGTCGGAGATGTCCAGAGCGTCGAAGCGGATGCTCGTGTCCAACAGCTCGCGGTGGACGCGCTCAAACATGTCTCCGGCGAAACGGAACGGGCGCCCCATGAAATGTCGGCCTCTGTGCTGCGGTCTCGAAGCCTCAGGCAACCGCCGCGCGGTGTTCGCCCTGAAGCGTCTCCGCCAACCGTAGCCCGATTCGGGTCGCCATCGCCATGATGGTGACCTGGGGATTTACGCCGATCGCCGTCGGGAAGACGCTTGCGTCCGCCACATAGCAGCCCGGCAGGTCCCAGATGCAGCCGTCGAGGTCGATCACCGAGCGATCCTCCCGGGCGCCCATCCGAGCCGTGCCCATCAAATGAACCGTGAACAGCTCGAGCCATTTGCGGCGGGTCTGACCCAGCAAGATCCGATCGACCTCGGCCATCGAGCGGGCAAGGTGAGCGTTGCTGAAGGGCAACAGCACCGCGTCGGCGCCGACGCTGAAGAACAGCTCCGACAGCAGCCGGGCGCCCTTCTTGAACCGCGCGTGGTCGCCTTTGGTCACCTGGTACCAGGGTAGAGGCATACCAAAAGGCCCGCGGAGCACACGCCCCGACGTCGAGTCTTCGACCAGCGCACCGCCCACGACCATCTGCTTGTAGCGGGTCATCAGCTCCCAAGCACGAGAACCGTGATGTGGGAGGTGGGTACCCATGGCGCCTGGTGGAATGAAATTTTCCGCCAGGACGATGCCCTCCTCGTGGAACTCTCGCACCTGGCCGCCCTGGCTAACGCCGGCCCAGCCGCCGATGTCGAAGGGGAACAGGCCAGTGATCTTGACGTTTGGGTGAAGCAGCAGGTTTTTTCCCAGCTGCCTGGAGCGCCGGGCAACCCGATGCCTCAGCAACAGATACGGCGTCTGGATGGCGCCGCAGGCAATGACCACCGCGCGGCCACGCACTTCCACCTCGTGCGACGGCCTGCGGGTGCGCGGGTCGTAGGTCCGGCCGGCGACGCCCACACAGCGGCCCCCCTCGATGAGCAAACGCTCGACACGGATCTCGGTGAGGCACTGGGCGCCGGCACCCATCGCTCGGGGCATGTAGCTGAGCAGCGTCGACTGCTTGGCGCCGGTGGGGCAGCCGAAGCCGCAGTTGTTGGTGCCTACACATTGGTCTTGGTTACGGTGGTTTTCACGGTACTCCCACCCCAGCTTCCTCGCGCCACGGGACATGACCCGATTGTCCGGCCCGATAGAATAGCTCGGCTGGGGCTTGGCGTTGATGCGCTCCTCGACTCGCGAGAAGTACCAGTCCATCCCCTCGGCGCCGAGGCTCGTATCGCCCGTCTCCCGGGCCCAGTCGTCCATAACGCGGGTCGGGGGGCGCCAGCACATCCCACCGTTGATCGTCGTCGACCCCCCCACGGCGCGGCCTTCGACATAAGGGATGGTCGGGTTGCCGAAGATCATGGTGGTTCCGGTGTCGCGGTACAGCCGCGGCATCGAGTGCTCGAGGTGAGGGTTGAAGCTGGACTGCGGGATGTAGCTGCCTTCCTCCACGAAGAGCACGTCGTGGCCAGCTTCGGCGAGCTCGGCGCCTGCGGCCGCGCCTCCAGCGCCAGTACCCACGACGACGACGTCTGCGGTGTAGCGGCGCTTGCAGGTATAATCGACGTGGGTGAGCACGCCATCGGGGATGAGCATCGGGCGGTTCATCGGGCACTCGCTTGGGCGTCAGGCCATTGGGGCTCGGGGATATGATCACTCTTGCGTGGCTTGCCGCCATCGAGGAGGCGACGTCGCAGCCTGATGCGACTTCGCATCCAGGCTTCGGGGTTGAATTCCAGGGCCGCATGGACCTCCGGCTGGTCGAAATACATCGACAGGATCGCCCCACGGAACATCAGCGCGAGCTGTTGAACCGGACCGAAGCTGCTGTGAGCGAGCAACTCGAGCAGCTCCGAGGCTTCGCCCCGCGGTAGATCCTGCAGCCTCTTGAGGCGACCGGTGCGCCACACCGGGGCCGCGTCCAGCATAACCACGCCCGCACAGAAACCGTACGCCATGGGGCGCAGGAAGTAAGGCATGAAGCGGCGCAGGATCATGGCGATCCGGTCGGGTGGGACCTGCGGCGCCGGCGGCGGCGGGGTGACCGCCCGGATGATGGCCTCCAGCGCAGCATGGACCGATGCGGGCATGGGGAACGGGGCGGCCTCGGGGAAGCGGTCGACGGGCACCCGCCGAGCGTCGCCCCAGAAGGATGGCGGAACCCGCGGGGGCCGGGGTGGGTCAGTGCCTGGGCGAGAGGCTGCTTCAGTGGTCATGATCGGTGCTCGTGTCGGGGGCATCGGGGGCAGGAGCGCGGACCAGCGTCTCGAGGACGTTCAGGACCGTCTCGTCGGAGTGGGCGTAATAAGCGCGGGTGATGCGGGTCGCCGCCTTCACGTCGCGAGCGTGCAAGGCCGCGCTGAGCTCGCCGAGGTAGTCCGGGAACTCGGGTTGAAAGATCCACAGGCTCTGGGCGGCGGCGGCCAGCTGCCGGTACACGTCCAGGAAGCTGTTGGCGATCCAGCGCGCCGTCAGAGAGTTGGCCGCGTCCACGAGGGCCTCGACCAAGGCGATGTCACCGCGCATCAACGCGCCCTTGTTTCGAGCGTGATAGGCCTGCAGTTGCTCATCCAGGACGCCGTCGATCCGCGCCAGCTGCTCGTCGGTGCGGTGCTCGGCTGCGAGCGCGACCGCGTGTTCCAGGACCGCCATCCGACCGATGAGCAGATCCAGGATGATGCCGACCCGCTCAGCCGGATCGCGGGTGTGCTTGACCAGCAGGCCCAGAGACCCCAGCGTTCCAACGCGCCGCCAGTCGGTGACCGTGACGCCGGAGCCCTGGCGCACCGTCACCAAGCGGGCATGCTCCAGCCGGCGCAAGGCCTCGCGCAGGGTGTTGCGGTTGGTGTCGTACTCGGCCGCCAGGGCGCGCTCAGGGGGAAGCCGCGTGCCGGGGGCGAACTCGCCCTGAATGACGCGGCGCACGAGGTCGTCGTGAATGGCCTCGGCGCGATTGTTGGCTCCAGATGCAGGCAAGACAGTGGCCCCTCAAATTGGTTGAACCAATAATAAGTGGTTTAACCAATTTTTCAAGGGAAAAACGTTCAGCGCCCACGCCGCCCAACCCCGGGCTGACCCACTGACCCACTGACCCACTGACCCACTGACCCACTGACCCGCTGGTCTCGCGACGGCGCGAGCTGCCGCGGTTCAAACCAGCGTCAATGGCCGTTGTAGGTCGTTGGGTACAGGCACACGTCGTCGGACGCTGACAGGTCCGTCCGACCTTCATGCAACGGGCACGCGGCCCCCCCGACGCCGTCTCGGCGCAACATCCGGCAGACGCGATTCCAGTCGAACCCTGGCCCTGGATCCCACTTGTTTCTGCTGCTGTGCCAGTGGCCGATGATACCCGCGAAGAGAGACCGGTCGGCGAGCACGTGCCGGATGATCCGACCTCGCGAGTCCGTCGGGAAGCTCCCACCGATATTCGGGAAGGCGTGCATCAGAACCAACAACAGCTCGTGCAACGTGCGGTACTGCGCTTCGGTGTATCCGTAGCTCTGCACCGGCGGCTCCTCATGGTCGTCGCGGTTGATCGCCATCGGGGCCGAGATCTCGCGGGCGTATTCCGGACGTGACATGCGCTGGTACTCCGGGTGACGCCGGCTATACATGGGGAGGCCCGGGTTCTCGATCAGGTCGCCCCCCAGCAGGTTGAGGTCGATCCCGATGCTCGCAGCGTTGGCAGAGCCAGCATGCAGCGCCTCGAACACAGGGTCTACGCCCTGCCAGAGGACACCATCCCAGTCGATGTAGAAGTGAGTCGACAGCCGCCGCCGGACCAGGACGCCTCGCGCGTGCTCGCTGTCGGGGGTGATGTCCGCGTGCAACACCACCTGCCGGACATGGGGCGCGGTGGCCTGCAGGGTCGGCGGCAGTCGCCTGGCGCCTATCTGCCGCCGGTGGTAGAGGCGCTTGTAGCCACGCGGGCGCACCCGCGGGATGGCCAGCGACTCGGGGGCGTCCAAGGCCGAGGCAGGCACGCCGCCGCCCACTTTGTAGCGCACGCCGCCGATGAGGATCGCGTCGTAGTCTCTAGGGTCAAGGGGGACGCTGGCCTCTGTAAGGCTCCCGGGAGCCAGCACGAAGGCGTTCTCTACCCCGCCGAGCCACAGCCGGTAGAGACCTGGCCTCAAGCCCCGACCCGTCCACGGCAGCTCGATGCGTTGTCCGACCTGGTCGGGGCCAAGTAACTCTGCCGTCCCCGTCCCGTCCAAGACGAGGACCGTCTCGTCAGCGCGCGTCACATCCTCCGGACCTGTGGTCGGCAGCGCCACGTAGGGCTCGGGGCAAGGTGCTGATCGCGCCCCGGCGCCCACGAGCCCGCCACACAGCCGCGACCAGTCGAGTCCCGGCCCGGGCGCCCACGTGTCGTCGTCCCAGTGCCACCCGGCGAGGATCCCGCTGAAGCCTTCGGGTCGAGTCATCGCGTGCTCCGAGACGGTCCCCCGGGGCCCGTAGGCAAAGTCTGCAGCGATGTTCGGAAAATACCGCGTCAGAGCCGACAGCAGGCCGATGAGCGCAGAGTACTGAGCGTCGGTGTAGCCCCAGCTCTTGACGCGCATGCCGTTGATCCGGCGGATGGCCGAGCGCGACCTTCGATGGTGTGCCGCCGGCGAGCCCGCCGCCAGAGCGGGGTGTCCTTCGGAGTACATGGCTGCACGTCGATGTCTCCATCGGCGAAGGTTGCGTAGGCGGTTGTTGAGATGAACGCTGATGGTGCCCGCTCCCGCGCCGTTGCGGGCCGCGAAGATCGGATCCAAGGACTGGTAGATGGTGCCGTCCCAGTCGATCATGAAGTGGGTGGACCGCTCGCCTTCGAGCATCTCGGCGTGCGCGGCACGGCTGTCTCGCGACCCGTCGGCCTGGATGACGACCTGGTGGACTGCTCGCTTCAAGGCGCCTGGTTCGTCGACCTCTCGCTGCCCAAGGTTCCGTTTACCGTAGTGCCGCCGCCATCCCGCGATGGGCCTGGGGAACCCGAGCCCGTCACCGTCGGCGAAGGTCACCGCCCGAATTCCACGAGGCAGACTCACCGGCTGCCCGGCGATGAGGATGGTGGAGGGGTCGGCGACGGGATCTGCCAGGCGCTCCGACGGCTGTGCTTTGGCCCTGGTCCCAGAAGCGGGAGTGTGGGCCGCGCTGTCGTCAACGTCGCTGAGGCTGGACTCGAACAGAGGCTGGATGGAGCCCGTCTGCGATGCCAGCTGGGTGGCTCCCAGACCACATGATCCGGTCAGGGTAAACGCGAGCATCATCGGTAAGCGGAGAGACGGCATGTCCCATCTTCCAACCCACTCGGTCATCCGGCAATTTCCTACACTATCTCAGCAACCTTCCGCTTCCTTTCTCCGACGCCAGGTGAGCAGTAGGATGTTTCCCAACCTCGACGCTAAAAACGACCGGGAGGCGCGCTGATGAGTGGCCACGGTTTAGCCCGCATTTCTCACCAGACTTCGGCTGCAACCTTCGGATGGGCCGGCGCTACGAGCGCGTGCTCCCTCCGCCGACCTGCGACGTACGGCCAGTGCGACT
>JAAZYN010000800.1 GCA_014239625.1 Myxococcales bacterium
GCCCCTCTCGGTGGCCGAGAACCTGGACATGTTCTACGTCGCGATCCAAGGCGTAAACCGCTTCGGTGCGGGGCAAGGGGACACGCCTCGAGACATCCTGACCCGGACCGCCGGATATCTGCTGGGGCGGCTCGGGTCCGCGGTCGAAGCCCGCGCGTTTATGGCCTGCCTCGACCTCCCGATGCGCAACTTGCCGCAGCCGCTGCAGCAGAACGCGCTGCATATGATGTCCGGCGCGCTGCGACACGAGTGGCGAGACGAGGTCCTCGAGTCATGTGAACGTATCGTCGCCATGGCTGGCGGCCCAGCTGCGTTGGGCAGCCGAGTCGACGGCTCTGGAATCCCCCTGATCGGATACTATGTCGTGTCGCGCAGTCTGCGGGAGGCCGCGCCCCCGCCTCCGCCTCCGCCTCCAGCGGGTCAGCAAGATGGGTGGGGGCGGTTTTCGCCTCCTGCGCCGGCCAGTCAGCTGGAAAACGAAGACACCATGCGCGAGCAGTCGCAGCCGCTCAACAGCGGTCTTCGCGCGAGCAGTCAGTCGCTTCGCCAGCCGGGGAGCGCATCTTTACGGTCAAACTCCCAGACGTCTCTGCGGACAAGCTCCCAGACGTCTCTGCGGTCGAACTCCCAGTCCATGCCACGTGGCCAGCAGTCCCGCCGCACGAGCGCATCGGGGCTGCATCGTATTCAGCGAACGCCCAGCTCGGGGGGGCACCGGATCGGGCCCGGCAGCCGCGAGAGCTCGGGGTTGATTCAACTCCGACGAGGTTCGACCCCGACCGCCGATCGGTCCGAGACGTCGGGGCTGATTCGCATGGCCAAGGGGCAGCCGCCCCAACGCACCACTGAGTCTGGCGCCTTCGGGCAAGGGTCTCGGCGCGACAGTGGGGGGATTCAACGTGCCCTCGACCCGCGTGTCGACTCGTGGGTGGCCTCCTTCGAGAAGGTCGGGCGTCGCCTGCTCGACAAAGCTCGGAACGTCGATGATCCCGAGAGCTACATCGGGGCGATCAAGATCGTCAGCAACGTCGGCGGATACCTCTTGGATGAAGAGCGCTGGGCCGCAGCTCTTCCGATCGTGCGTCTGCTCAAGCTCCAGCATGCGCAAAGCAGCGACTGGTCCGAGGAGCAGCGGCAGGCGCTGGTTGATGGGCTGAGCCTGGTGTTGCCATCGGAGGGGGTCGACGCCATGGCCCAGGCGCTCCCAGACGTCGACTTCCTGGACCGCGTTGCTCTGCTTGAGTTGATCTCCTATTATGGCGGGCTGGCCGCTCCTGCGCTCATCCAATTGGCCACCACCCGGCGGCTGACCGGAACTCTGAAGAAGGAGGTCGCGGCGTGCGTCGAGAGCCTCGGTCGAAAGGCCGGCCCGGCCTTGCTCGACGCGATCAACAAGCACGGACGTAAGTGGAACCGGGTCGCTCCCCTGATATCGATGCTCGGCGCCGTCGGCTTTCGTGGTGGGCAGCGGCGCGTCCTGGAGTTCCTGCGGCATCCCCAGCCGAAGCTGCGCGAAGAGGCGCTCGTCGCGGTTTACAAGATGCTCGGCGAGAAGGCGCAGCGGTACCTTCTTCACGCCCTCGACGACAGCGACGCTGGCGTCTGTCAGAAGGCGGTCGCGCTGCTGGCGGCGGCGGGCTCCAGAGAAGAGGTGTTCACCGACCTGATCGCTGATCTCATCGACATCGACTCGCCGGAAGACGCTCGGGAGGAGGGGCTGATCATCACGGCGGTGGAAGGGCTTCGAGATCTCGGCAACGTCAAGCTCAAGCAGCGGACTACGGCAGAGTCGGCTCTTATCGGTGCGCTCAAGGAGAGCTGGGGCGGTGGCCTGTTGAGTCGAATTGGGGGTAAGGCCGGTCGGTCCCCTGGCGTGCTGGCCGCGATCTGCGAGACCCTCGGGGAGATCGGCTCGGATAAGGCCCGCGCGGCCCTTCAGCAGGTACCGCGGGACGCGGCCGCGGCGATTCGAGAGTCGGCGGCATCGGCGATGGATCGCATCACGGTCCGGCAGCCCACGAGCTGACCCCCGCCGCGTCGGCTCCGTCCGCCGAGACGCGCCTGCGGCCGCACCCCGTCACCCCGGGCGAGGGCATCCAGACGTTCCAACACGACGACGAGCGCCCCGTCACGTCGCAGCCGAGATGCCGACCGGCGCCATCGCTAGAGACGTCGCGGCTCCGCCAAACGTCATGACGAGCGGGTGGCACCGAACCCCATGGTGTCGAGGCCGCCGGCGACCGAGCGGCGAGACCGCACCTCGCGCGCTGCGCGGTCGCGCTGCGCGGTGAGACCCCGCTCGCTCGACCCTATCGATGACGACGTCACCGGCCCGCGAGCCGTGACACGCTCGCCAGCACCGCGCTTTGTTCACTTCGTGCGCCGC
>JAAZYN010000801.1 GCA_014239625.1 Myxococcales bacterium
CTCAACGCGCGTGAGGGCGCTGACGGACAGACGATCATCGAGGTGGTCCACGAGGCCCTCATCCGGCACTGGACGCGGCTGTCTCAGTGGCGGATCGCCGATCGGGAGGGGCAGGAATTCCGACAGAGCTTGCGGCTGGCGTCTCAGATCTGGGCGCAGCGGGGGCGCTCTAGAGATCTCCTCTGGCGAGGGGAGATGCTCGCCGCCTACCGCCTGTGGCGCTGGCGCAGCGGCACGACGCTCACCTCGGAGGAGCGGGAATTCGTCGACCGCTCCCTCGTCCACGCGCGGCGGGGGCGGCAGCGGGTGATCGTCGCCGTGGTGGTGGTGTTGATCGCGCTGGCCGGGCTGGCGGTCTGGGCGCTGCAAGGACAGCGCGAGGCCCAACAGTCCAGTGTCCAGGCGCGTCGGGCCGAGCAGATCGCTGAGCGTCGCGCCGGCGACGCAGAGATCCAGGCTCGGCTCAGCCAGGCGGCCTATGAACACCAGCGCGGAAACCCCGCTCTCGCCGCTCAGATCTCACGGAAGATCCTGATCGCGGACCCGGAGAACTGGCGCGCGATGGAGCTGCTCTACACCGCAGCGGGGGCCCGCCCGGAGACACTTATCCTGAATGGTCACACGGGCGCAGTACACGATGTGCGCTTCAGCCCGGACGGTCAGCTGCTGTTGAGTGTTTCACTGGATGCCACCGGCCGGCTACATCGACGTGACGGGGGGCTCGTGGCCGTGCTCAAGGGGCACCGCAGCACGGTATTCAGTGGGCGCTTCAGTCCGGACGGCACACGCATCCTCACCGCGTCGAGCGACAAGACCGCGCGGACATGGAGCCTCTCCGGCGCGCCGATGGCCGTGCTCTCCCACGACGATCGGGTCTATCGCGCGGAGTGGAGCCCGGACGGCCAACGGATCGCCACCGCCTCCTTCGATCATACCGCGGCAGTGTGGAGCCGTGACGGGAAGCTCCTGCGCACCCTCCCCATGGGCGACAAGGTGCTCGGTCTCGCCTGGAGCCGGGACAGCGAGCGGCTATTCACGGTGTCTCTGACCGGCGGCCTGACGGGCTGGTCGGTGGTCGATGGCGCCACGCTGTGGACGTCCCGCGCCTCACAGAGCCTGAGCCGGATCGACATCAGTCCATCCGGTGAGCGCCTGCTGACGCTCGGCTGGGGGGGGCTTCGAGAGATTCGGACCATTGATGGCGCGCTCATCAGCGCGACCCGCTGTGTCGGCCGGTATCCCTTCGGCGACTGGCACCCGACCCAGGATCGCGCCATCGGCTGCGCCGCCAACCAGCGTACCACGGCGATGCTCCTCGACCACAACGGGGTCCAGTCCGCCGAACTGTCGGACCACTCACAGCCCATCAGCGGGGCGCACTTCAGCCCAAATGGCCGCCGGATCGCGGTGATCGGTGAGGAGGGCGCTGTGTCGCTGTGGTCCGAAGGCGGCACCCTGATCCGGCACCTGCACGGGCACCGCGCTGGGATCTTTTCGGCCACCTGGAGTCCGGACGGCGATCTTCTCGCGACGGCCTCCGACGACAGCACCGTGCGTCTGTGGGCTGGCGACGGCTCGGCCCCCAACGTGACCGACCTGGGCGAGCTGGTGACCGCCATGGCGTGGAGCCCGGATGGCTCCCGGCTGCTGAGCGTGTCGGTGGCCGACGGCGGTGGCACGACGGCCTGGATCCAGCACACCGACGGGCGCACGGTGGCCCGTCCGCTGGGCGTGTCCTCCGTGAACGAGGTCGTATGGAGCCCCGATGGAGCCCGCTTCGCTACCCGCACCGCCAACGGCGCGGCCGGCCTGTGGTCGATCGATGCCGAGCCGCTCGCCACCCTCCAGAGTGCAGGCAGCACGGATCTGGCCTGGAGACCGGACGGCGAGATGCTCCTGGGGGCCTCTTCCAGCGACACCATCAGGCGCTGGGATCGAGACGGGCGGGCGCTGCCGGCCGTCGGTGGCCGCGGGATCCGCGTGGCCTGGAGACCCGATGGAGCGGCCTGGGCATCGGGCGACGAGGACGGCGTGGTGAGGCTGTGGATCGACACGACCCCGGCCCCTCTCGCCGCCGTGCACACCGACTCGGTCCAGATGCTGTGCTGGCGTGGGGATGGGGAGCGGCTGGCCTCCACCGCTCGGGATGGCACGGTCGCCATCTGGAACGCCCAGGGGCAGCTGGTGGCGGCCGAGAGCGCGAGCCACACCCGGGTCACTGGGTGCGCCTGGAGCCCCGACGGGCGGCTGCTGGCGCTGGCCACGTGGGACGGTTCGGCCTACCTGTGGCGTCCGGATGGGACCCGGTTCGCCACGCTAGAGGGTCACACCCGCGCGGTGCAAGAGGTCGCCTGGAGCCCGGATGGAAGCCGACTGCTCACGTG
>JAAZYN010000802.1 GCA_014239625.1 Myxococcales bacterium
AGCGTCGTCGAGGGCCGTCAAGAGCGGGCCGCAGGCGAGCGAACACTGGGATTAGTAACGCGGGACAGCGGCGTCGACGGTCTGCGACCAGGCGTCGATGCCGCCAGCGACGTTGTAGACATCCGTGAACCCTTCACTCAGGAAGAACTCCGCCGCGCTCTGGCTGCGACCGCCGTGGTGGCAATGGAACACCAGCGTCGTATCCTTGGGCAGGGTCAGGATCTGGTCGCGCGCCTCGTCGGTCAGCTGAGTCGCGCCGGCGATCGCCGCGATGTCTCGCTCCTGATCCGTGCGAACGTCGAGTAGTTGGAAGCTGCTGGTGCCCGCCGCCATCTCACCGAGCATGGTCTCGAGCTGCTTGGCGGTGATGGTCTTGACCTGGGGTGGCGCGTTGGGGTTGTCGAGCACGAAGCCGGCCCCGCGCATGTCCTCTTTGAAACCGATGGACAGGCCGTCGGCGCGTTTGGCCGAGCTCCGATCGAACACGAAGCTGAGGCCCCCCGCTTGAACCACTAGGTCGCGGGGGCCAGCGGCCTCCGAGATCCCCATGTTCTGCTGGAAGTTGGCGTTGATCTCGACGCGCACAAGGGCGTTGGGCTCGTCGCCAAGGGCCGCCTTCAGCTTCTCGGCGGCGGTGTCGCTGATGCTGATCGCAGGCGGATCGACCGGCGTCTCCTGGACGCCGAGGTTCTTCTGCAGCTCCCCCGTCTGGAACATCTCCGTGACGATGTCGCAGCCGCCTACAAACTCCCCTTTAATGTAGAGCTGCGGGATCGTTGGCCAGTCCGAGAAGGTCTTGATCCCCGAGCGCATGGCTGGGTCTGCCAGCACATTGACCGTCTCGTAGTCCTCGACGACCTCGTCGAGGATCTGGACGACGCGCGCCGAAAAGCCACATTGCGGGAAGCGGCGGCTTCCCTTCATGAAAAGGACGACCGGGTTGCTGGTGACCATCTCTTGGAGATGTGCGTGGATCGGTTCGCTCATGGCGTTTCCTCAGCGGTTACAGAGTGTTGCTCTAAACGGTCAGTGCCGCGATAACACTTTGATGGTATCGCCCACCCTAACCACACCGTGGCTGCGGTGCACCAGGTTTTGTCCGAAATACACTTCGATGGAGTGCGGATAACGGATTCGGCGGAACTCGGCCATCGTTTTCAGCGGCTCGGGGCTCGAACGTCGTCCGGTCGTCTGGTCGACCGTCGTCATCGTGCAGCGAGCGCAGGGTTTGACGACGTCGAAGACGAGGTCGCCGATCTGGACCCTTCGCCACGTGTCCTCGGCGAAAGGTGGCGACCCGGACACGACCAGGTTGGGGCGGAATCGATCCATCGGCACGGGTGACACCAGCCGCTCATTGAGGGCGTCCAAGGACCGCTCGCCGATCAGTAGAAATGAGAAGCCGTCGGCGAAGCTCACGGTGTCATCCGCCCCGCCGTAGTCGGAATCCACCGGGCGTCGCACGTGGTCGGGCATGTGTACCAGCCGGACGTCGTGGTCCAAAAAGTCGCTGAGCCAGGCGTGCGCCGCGTCGTCGGCCAGGGAGGCGGTGACGGCGTCGCCCCAAATCTGGACATCCACCTGAGGCGCGCTCGGTCCGGGGATCGAGACCCGGTGGTCGCGCCCATCGCCCGACAAGAGCAGGTCTCCAGCGGCGTTCAGCGACGCTCCGAGCAGCGCCATTCGCTGGACCTCCCGTTGGGAGATGAACCGACCCGATGGATCGATCAGCATGTAGCGGCGGTCGCCGGCTGGCCCAAAGCGATCGACCCGGACCGTCCGCTGGGGGACGCTCCGGGCCGACTTGAGTGGGTAAATGGTGAGCGCGCTGAGCTTCAAGCACTCACGCTCGGCGGGCCTTGAGCATGCCGATGCCGTAGAAGATGGCGACGAGGATCGCGCAAAACACGGCGCCGATCATCACAAAGCCCAGCACGTCTGCGGCGCTCCGGTTCAGCGCTTTGGTCCACACCAGGATCGACGGCGTAATGAAGAGGAGGCTGACCAGGACCGAGAAGATCCCACCGGTAATCCCCATCCCGCCGGTGGCTCGCGTGGACAGAAACCCCCACAGCGCCAACATGAACCAGCTCAGGCAATACACCAGCGGAGCAAGGGTCGCTATGCCGGCTGGATTCTTCGGGCTCATGACGAAGAGAAAGAACAGGTCCTTGCTCTCTGCGGCGGCGCTGATCCCTGCCATCAGGTAGGTCAACCCGATCAGCAGCGCGAACACGCCCGCCACGATGCTGAACGCTCCCGCCTGACGCTTCGCCTGGAACATCCCGAGGGCGATGAACAAGAACGCCAGAAACCCGCCGAAGCCTCCCGCCGCGACCACGCCTTGCTCCAGGTTCTCCTTGATCACGAACCGCATG
>JAAZYN010000803.1:0-2140 GCA_014239625.1 Myxococcales bacterium
CCAGCGGCGTCGAGTGGGACCCGCTGTACCGCAGCTTCAAGGTGAGCGTGTTCGAGTTCGCCGACGATCCCGTCGGTCAGATGGGCTACAGCGGAAGCGACTCCAGCGACCCATCGTGGACCCTGCTGTTCGACACCTACGCAACGGTGGCGCGCAATATCAAAGACGAGTGGCCGGATCAGACCGACGACAACGGGGATCCCGCTCCGCGGGTCTACGTCGGAGGCATGTCCTGGAGCTTCACCGACCCGACCGAGCTCGACTTCTCCGGCGGCGCCGCCAACCGCCCTCCCCTGTTCGCGTTCATCGACTACTGCGAGAGCAATGACGTCCCGTTGGACTTCGTCAGCTTCAGGACGAAGACGGCGACCCCACGTCAATCCTTCCAGATCGCCGAGAAGATCAAGGGCTACCTGACCCAAAAGCAGATGCCGTTCGTCAAGCTCAACCTGACCGGCTTCGAGCCCGACTACTCATCGAGCGTCTACTCCAACGCTCAACCCAAGGTCGTCGGCGACGACCGGTTCATGAGCGCGCACCTGGGGGCCTTCCAGACGGCGGTCCGGATCATGGGCCAAGACATCCCCCTGACCTGGGCCCTCGCCGGGCGCGGCTCTCGCGTGTATGCAGACCTCCAACCGCATACCGGCGAGAGCCCGGCCCAGCTCGAGCAGTTCATCGTCGCCAGCCCCTACTTTGACGAGACCGGCACCGCGCTTCCCGCATATATGGCCCTGTTTCCATTCCGACAGGTGCCCGGCCACGAGCGCTTTCGGGTCGTGGATCCATCCGACACCGATGACGGCTTTGTGTTGATGGGCTCGCACCCGACGTCATCGGACGACACCATCCACCTGATCATCGCCAACGCGAATATCGGCGACGGCAATGCGTCGGTCACCTACGATCTGCTGGTGAAGAACTGGGTGCTGCCGCCGCTCAAGAACATTCAATATCGGCTCGCGGTCCTCGATCGGAACGTCTACGGCAGCGGAGACTTCTACTTCAGCGAGACCGGGACCATTGAAACCACCGACAAACAAGGTTCGGTGCGCTTTGTCCACGAGATGGCCATCCCGGCCGTGCACTACCTGACGTTCCAGATCGTAAGGTAGGACAGGGTGGTCGATCGCCCGCGGCGGTTCCGGTACGCGCCGAGCCCGTCGCGGCTCCTGCACATCGGCAACGGGTTGGCTGCGGTCATCGGCTGGGCCGCTGCGCGGGCGGTGGGTGGCGCCTTCGTGTTGCGGATCGAGGACATCGACGCGACGCGCTGCACGCCCGAGTACGAACGGGCCTGCATCGAGGACCTGCAGTGGCTGGGGCTCGACTGGGACGAGGGCCCTTATCGCCAAAGCGAACGCCTCGACCAGTACGACGCGGCCCTGGAGCGGCTGGCCGCGGCGGGGCTCAGCTACCCGTGCACCTGCAGCCGGGCGCAGATCCAAGCAGCCCAGCGAGCGCCCCACCTGTCGCGGTTCTTCGCTGACGTGGGTACGCCCAGACCCTATCCTGGGACCTGCCGCGGCGCAGGGCTCAGCGCCCCGCCGGAGGGCCACGGTGGGTGGAGGCTCGACGTCGAGACCCTGAGCGGCGACGCGCAGGTCGCCGTCGACGATCGGTGGATGGGTCCGCACACCGAGGACGTCAGGAGGAGCTGCGGTGACTTCCTACTGGGCCGGGCGGGCAACCCCACCTACCAGCTCGCCGCGGTCTACGACGACCGGGCGATGAGGATCACCGACGTGGTGCGCGGCAGCGACCTGATCGGCTCTGCCGCTCGGCAGCGGCTGCTGCACCGCGCCCTGGACGCCACCGACGGGGGCTGCCCCGCGCCGACCCTGGCACATCACCCGCTGATCCTCGACAGCTCCGGGCGTAAGCTCTCCAAGCGCGACTACGCCCTGTCGCTGTCGGGTTTACGCGCTGACGGCGTGCGCCCCGAGCGCGTCCTGGCCGCCGCCTGCGCATCCGTCGGTCTGGTGGACGCGGCGACCCGCGCGCTGCGCCCGATGGACGTCGTGAAACGGCTGGGTCCCGACCTCGCCGCGCCGACCTGGCGCGATGGGGCGTTGATAAGGTCGTGGGTTGGCGGCTAGACTCGGCGTGATGCGGATCGTCGTCACTGGAGCTGCGGGGT
>JAAZYN010000803.1:2150-2378 GCA_014239625.1 Myxococcales bacterium
ACCTGGTCGAGCTCCTGGCTAACAGCGGACACCATGTGACCGGCGTGGTGAGGGAGGACACCCCCGAGCAGGACCTCCCCTCGGGCGCCTGGGACAACGGTGGAGCCACTGTCTATGCAGAGGGCTCCCTGCACGACGATCACTTCGTCGCAGAGGCGTTGCGCGAAGCGAACGCGCTGATTCATCTGGCCGCCAAGCGCCAGTGCCCCTCCGAGGGAGAGCTGGTGA
>JAAZYN010000804.1 GCA_014239625.1 Myxococcales bacterium
ATGACCGCTCCGGTGGCGAGATCTTGCAGCTCGACGTGCTGGGCCTGGAGCCGCCCGTCGGCCCGATTCCGCGCGCGGTGGGCCCTCCAGGTGGCGCGATAGCGTCGCTGGTCGCACCCCAGAAAATCGACCTGGGCCCATCCCGCGCCCGCGCCGCGCCGCAACAGCGACCGCACGTCGCTCATGCCCACGCGTAGCGCGACGTCCTGACCGCGGTGCCCCACCAGGACAGCGCTCTTCGCGTTGAGCCTCGGCGTCGTGTCGAACAGCGCCGCGCACATCGCGTCGAGCAGCGTGCTCTTACCCGAGCCGGTGGGGCCCGTGATCGCGAACAGCCCCGCCGCGTCCAGCGGCGCGGCGTCCAGCTCGAGCGCAAAGGGCTCGGCCAGGCTGGCGAGGTTTTGGCCGCGGATGGCGACGACCCTCATGTCGGGACCACCGCCCCCCCCCGCTGGACGCACTCGACGAGCTCGTGAAAGGCGTCCAAGAGCTCATCGGAGGGCACGCCGTCGTAGTCGCGCTTGTACCGCGCGACGAAGACCTCGCCCAGGGTCAGCTCATCGAGCAGCTGGGTGGGTTTGGCGTCCGCGAGCGCAAGGGGTTGGCCGGTGTAGCTCACGTTGATCGTGATGAGGCGCACGGCGCGACCTTCGGCGGCCTCCTCGATCTGGTCGCGCAGGGTCGGCTCGGGCTGGGCGATAGACACGTGGACGGCTACGAACGGCCTCAGCTCTGCGGGCTGCTCCTCGCCGACGACGAGCCGGGGAAGGCTACCGAGCTCCTGCAATACCTGCGGCAGTGCAGCCTCACCGGCCTCCGGGATGCGGATCATATCCACGAGCCGCGGCACACGGACCGCGCGAACGTGGGCGACGTCCGCGCCATCGAGGTCCACGAGCACGACCTGGTGAGGGTACGCCGCTTCGTTCATGGAGAGCGGAATGGGGGAGCCCGCGTAGCGGATGTGTTCCAGACCGCCCACCGCCTGCGCGCGATGCAGGTGCCCGAGGGCGACGTAGGACGCGTCCCGCGGGAAGACATCGACGGGGACGGCGTGCCGATTGCCCGCCTGAATCTTGCGCTCGCTGTCGGGGCTCAGGGCGCTCGACGCCATCATCAGGTGGCCCACCCCGATCAGCGCCTGGGTGGGTCTTCGCTTACCCCTAGCGGCGCCGAAGACGCGTTCGTAGAGCGCACGCACGCCTGCCACCACGGGGCCATCCACGCCCGCCTCAGAGATCGCGGGGAGATCCCTGGCCCGCAGGTACGGCACGGCGCAGCACCAGGCAGCGACGCGCCCCTGCGGGTCCCGCAGAGGGATGAGCATGGCGTCGATGTCGACCTCGCCGTCGGCCGTGTAGGGCACCCCGCCGAGTACATGAAAACCGAAGCGCCTGTAGAGGGACCCCGGCGCGTTCAGGCGACGGGCCGAGTCGTGGTTGCCACCGATGACCACGACCTCGAGGTCGCGAAACCGGCGGGTCCGCAGCTCAGCGATGAAATCGTACCAGGCGGCGAGCGCCTCTGCCCGCGGATTGGAGGTCTCGAAGATGTCGCCGGCGATGACGAGGACGTCTACCCGTTCACGCTCCAGCGTCCCCAGCAGCCACGTCAAGAAGTGAGCGTGCTCGTGCTGGCGCGAGATGTCGTGGAGGGTGTGGCCCAGATGCCAATCAGCCGTATGCAGCAGGCGCATCTATGCCGCGTAACAACGCCATCGCCGCCTGGTCAAGGTGCGGACGCTTGAGTACTGTCGCTGGGGCCTCGCCTCACCGCCCACGAAAGGATCGCCTCGATGGCCGCCACGATCTACCACTACCCCAACTGCTCGACCTGCAAAAAAGCGCTGAAGTGGCTCGCCGCAGAGGGCGTCGAGGTGACCCCGGTGGACATCGTCGCCCACCCGCCTACGGCGGCGGAGCTCCGACAGATGTGGAGCCGCTCCGGCAAAGCCCTCAAGAAGTTCTTCAACACCGCCGGCCAGAGCTATCGTCGAGGCGGCTTCAAAGACCGACTGCCGGGCATGTCGGAGGATGAGCAGCTGGCCGCGCTCGCGGCCGACGGCAAGCTCATCAAGCGCCCCCTGTTGGACACCGGCGCGGTCGCCCTGGTGGGCTTCCGAGACAACCAATACGCAGCGCTGTTCGCCTGAGCGCGCTCATGAATGAGCCCACCAGGGATGTCACCGACCTGCAGAGCCCCCCTGAAACGGTCCAATGGATCGGGAGCGCGTCGTCTTCACCGCCCCGCGCGTGGTCTCGGCGCGGCGTCCGAGCACCCCGGGGATCCGCTGGCGCGCCTGCTCGGGGGCCTCGCGCTAGCGCCCAAACGGGAGCCCCTTCATGGCCCTGACGCCCTCCACCATGTCGC
>JAAZYN010000805.1 GCA_014239625.1 Myxococcales bacterium
GCCTGCCCATCCGAAGGTTGCAGCCGAAGTCTGGTGAGAAATGCGGGCTAGAGCCAGGGCTGCCGCACGATACCTCCGCACCCGCGGCGCCCGCTTCAACCGCCCGGGCCCCATCACTCGGCGCTCGACAGCGCCTCCGTCAGCCAGCACTTGAGCGCGCTGTCGCCGAGCAGGCCGAAATGGCTTGTCCCCTCGAAGACCTGCCGGGTCAAGCGCCGCGGCGTCATCGAGCGCGCCCCCATGGAGCTGGGCACGCCCACTTGACCGTCACCGAAGAAGGCCGCCAGGAGGGACTCCGGATCCGCCGAGAGGCTGGCGCCGGCGACAATGTAGCGCGCTGCGTCCAGGGCCGGGACGCGCGTCTTGCGACGCTGCCCGTCACGCCAGTCAGATTCGACCAGGGCGCCGTACCGCAGGTCTTTGATGCCCGCGCTGCGCTCGTCGATGAGGCGCGCGATCAGCTGGGTGTGCAGATTAAAGATGGAGCGCAGGACGGTGGTCGTGAGGTGGCTGACCTGCTCGAGCCAGGCGCCGTCGTTTGGCGTTCCGAGCAGCACCACGTCGCGGACGCGCTCGAGCCAGGCGTGACGGGCCTGTCGTCCGTAGTAGATAGCGCTTTGGGTGACGAGCCCTCCCATCGAGTGACCGATGAGGCTCAGGGTTTCCAGGCTGTCGCCGAGCTGGTCGACCGCGGCCTCGATGAGGTCGGCCAGCAGGCGCCCATTGTCGGAGATGTGTCGGCCGCTGTTGAACCTCACCAGCAGCGGCTCGAGGCCGAGCTCGCGCTGGAGATGCGGCGCCGGACCGACCAACCCCGGCAGGGGCTCGAAAAAACACACCTCATCGGCCATCAGCCCATGGACGTAGAGGGCCACGTGGCCCGAGGTGGAAGGGGCCAGCGATCCTGGATCGATGTCTCGACCGTCGCGCCGCAAGCTCATCGGGATCGCGAGTCGATGCTGCCAGGCGGCCAGCTTGTCGCCGATGGCGCCGTTGAGCGCGGGTGCGAGATAGTGGCTGTGCTTCGAGCCGGTCGTCACGAGCCAGGCCATGCCCCGCGCGGCGGACCCAATCGCTGAGCCGACCGCCTGCCAGACGGTCGGCTCGTCGGGGAGCATCGAGGCCTCGATGAGGTTGACCCGGGGGGAAGAGCTCATGAAGCGATTCTACACACCACAGCTTTGTGGGCTATGCTCCAGGACCGACGATCGGTCTGCATGCGCCGGTCACGTCCTGGAGGTTGGGCTATGAGATCCTTGTCACGTCTGGCGATGGTTGTTGCGGTGAGCGTAGCTGTGGTGTTGGCCTCGGTCTCGGGCGCCGCGGCGACGACGATCTACCTTCTGAGTGACGCCAAGATCCTCAGCATCGATGTGCAAAGCGCGTTGAAGGCCGCAAAGCGCAAGGCAAAGCTCGCGCTGGATGGGGAAGAGTCCCCTGACAAGAAGAAGAAAAAGAAGGTCGAGCCGGACACGGCGACCGTCATCTCCGAGGGTTGGCCCAACGCCGTCGCCATCGACACCGACGGTAAGTGGATGTACGTGCTGACCAAGGACAGCGTGGTGCGTTTTTCGATCCAGGGCGGCGGCGAGCGGGCGACGGTGGCAAGCGGAATCAGTGGTGTCGAACAGATGGTGGTCGACGCTGGGTGGGTCTATCTGAGCACCGGCAGTGAGATCTTGCGCGTCCAGGCGGGAGGGGGCACCCCGGTCTCGATCATCAAGGGCTGGGGCGGGATGCGGGACATCGCCGTGCACAAGGGCGTCATCACGATCCGGATGGGTGATGGTCGCTTCTTCTCGCTCAAGGGGAAGACCTGGAAGGACAAGCTCGTGTCGAAGGGGTGGCGCGGCGTGCTGCGCATGAACAATGACGGCAAGTGGATGTATCTGTTCAGCGGTGGTCAGGTCTTTCGATTCAAAGCGGGGTCACGGGGCACCGAGGTCATCACCGGGCTGAGCAGCAATCTCGAGAGCATGTGGGCCCACAAGGGCAATCTATACTTCAGCGGTCGAGCGGGCCGCGTCTTCATGACCCGAGCCAAGACGAGCAAAAAAGAGGTGCAGCTCCATCAACTGCGACCGAGGGCGTCGCTCATCGACGACATCGCTGTGTTCTAAACCCAGCGTTCACTTTACCTGAGGCGCGCTCTTGACGGTCCTCTGCGATGCTGGCGGCGCACCTTCGGGCTTGAATTAGCGCTGGTAGTCCTCGCTCCTCGCTCCGTTGCCGCCGGGGCCGGTCGCTCACGACGATCGAGCCGGCGGCAACGGAGCGCGGGTAGTAGTGTCCTTGCCCGGTTGTTTCATGACCCTTCGGCTGCAACCGGCGGATCCGCAGCGCTGACGGGTGCGACCTCCCTGCGG
>JAAZYN010000806.1 GCA_014239625.1 Myxococcales bacterium
TCGCCTCCTCGCGGGGCGATTGTCGCCAACGTCGTCAGCTTCATGCCCTCGTCGGTCATGGCGTTGACGGCCGCGGCCCCCTCGTCTTCATCGGCCTCTGCGAAGCGTTGCAGGACCTCGTACAGGCACTGGTTGCGGTCCCCGGAGAACTCCGCCAACTCGTCGGCGATCAACGCCACGCACTTGGCGACCGTGTCCGGCCAGCCGAACTCCATGGCGGCCATAACCGCCGTGCTCCGCTCCAGCACCGGGACTTCGCGGAGCCCCGACAGCGCGATGTCCCTGTGCGCCCACAACGCGAACCCAGCCAACTGCGGTGGGCGCCCGCCCTCCCAGGCGGCCAACGCCTCGATAGCCTTCGCCTTGAGGTCCTCCCAGCCGCCGCCGCGCTTTGCAGCCTCGCTCAGCACCACCACGGCGGTCCGTGGGTCCAGCTCCCGCCATAACTCCCACCCCCGCGGGTGGCCCACGGCCAGCAGCTGCGGGACGAGGGTCTCGTGCGCCAGCTCGCGCATGCCGGCTGGCCCGATACTCGCCACGAGGGCCTCCAGAGGCCCGCTGTCGAAAGGAACCGTCACGTCGTCATGTGTCCCGGTCCGCCTATCACGAACCCGGCAGCGTCACGTTGAGGCCCCCGCCCGAGCCAACCATCTTGCCGTCGGCGGTGAGCTTGCCGCGGCCCTTCTGGGTGCCCTTGCCGGCGTTGACCTCGGCGCCCGCGCCGGTGTGGAGGTGGTCCATCCGGATGTCTGCGCCAGCGACCAACAGCTTGAGGTCCTTGACCGTGAGGTGGAGCCCGATCTTCACGCCGGTCGACAGCGTGCCCTTGGCCGCCATCGCGACGATGACGTTGACCGAGAGCCACTCCGTCTTGGCCTTGCCGATCTTGCCGGTGGAGGCCTTGATCGAGCCGTGGCCGTTGACGTCGATGTCGATGCCAATGCCCGCGAAGAACGCGTACAGCGCGGCCTTGCGGCGCTCGAACTGCTCGTCCTCGAGATCCTTCTTGTCGCGCGCTGCCGAGCCGTCGTCCCGCGGGTTGAGCTTGGCCTTGAGGTCCTTGCCCCACTGCTTGGTGGTCTCTTTGACCAACTGACCCGTGCCGGCACCGTCGGGCGCCAACACGTCGATCAGCGGCGCCAGGTCGCCCATCGATTTGACGGCCTCGCCTGCGAAGTGCTCGACGTCGGGCATCTCCAGGGTCCATGGGTCCTGCTGGTCGACCTTCTCCTGAGCGTCGTTGGTCGTGAAGTTCGTCAGGCCGTTGGTCCACTCCTCCAGCTTGGTGCGCAGCGAGTCCAGCCCGTCGGCGGCCTTGGGCCCGAGGTACTTGATGACGTACTGAACGAGCCAGGTGGACAGCCGGGTGGGGATCGGGATGCCCGCGATGTGGGTGAGCTGCCTCGCGATGTCCGCCGCCTGCCCCAGAAGGTTCTCTACGAAGCTGCTGACGTCGTTGAGGCTGGGCAGGTTCACCTTCATGGTGACGCTCTTTCCGCCCCCCAATGGCAGGATGATCCCGACGCCGACCCGAAGGTTCTGCAGCAGGTCGACCTTCCAGTCCGTCTCGTTCTTGGCGCCCTTTGCCGCCGCGGCCTTGGTCTCGCCGAAGTGAACCCCCTCGCCCTGGGCGTTGGGGTCGAACTCGTAGTCGAACCGGTCCGTCTCGAACCCGCCCTTGCCACTGCCTTCGTGATTGGACGAGTACTTCGTGTCGTACGCGTTGAGCTTGCCCAGCGACAGGCCCGCAGTGGCTCCCGTCTCGGTGTCCGTCGCGGTCACCTTGAGCGCCGTGGTCAGGATCTGCTTGAGACCGATCTCGTAGTTGCCGTCCGACAACAGGTCGATGTCGATGTCTTTGGCGGTCGCGTTGCCACCGGCACTGAGCCAGTCCGAGTAGGCGAGGTCCAATCCGGTGACTCCCACCTGGTCGATGTCGATGTGGCCCTTGGTGCCCTTCTTGGCGTTGAGCTTGCCGGACGCGCCGTCCAGCTTCATGTCGTTGATGCGCAAGCCCGACATGGTGCCGGTCGGCACGATGACCTTGATGTCGGGGCCATAGTCCAGGTGAAGACCGGTCATCGTCGCGTTCGGCACGTCCACCTTGTGAACGGTCAGCGACTTGACGGTGGTCTCGCCAGCCAGCTTCTTCTTCTTCAGCTCCTCGCCACTGTAGCTCTCACCCGAGACCTTGAGGGTGACCGGGTGGAAGGTGCCCGAGCCGAGGCGGACGCCGAGGTGGGTGAACTTCTTTCCTTCGGGCGCTTTTTCGTCGAACAGCTGGGTATTGAAGTTCAACGCCCCGACCGACGCCGACGCCATCGTGATCTCGGTGGAGAATTTCTCGCCGTCCCAGCCGAAGTTGC
>JAAZYN010000807.1 GCA_014239625.1 Myxococcales bacterium
CAGGCGATGCGCTCCTCCGACGAGGAGGACATGATCACGGGGACGCCGCTGTACATGCCTCCCGAGCAGATCGTCGGCGGAGACATCGACCACCGCGCCGATGTGTACTCGATGGGGATCATGCTCTACCTGCTGGCGGCCGGTCAGTGGCCCTACGATCGGGGTAACGTCCTGCACCACCACCGATTCACTCCGGTGCCCGATCCTCGCCAACACAACCCCGACCTGCCAGCGGCCTTCGTCGAAATCACGAACCGCTGCCTGGCCAAGCGGCCCGATGAGCGCTACCACACCGTCTCGGAGCTGAGCGAGGCGCTGAGCGCGTGCTTTGGCTGACTGACAACTCACGACATTCGGAGCAAGAGATATGCGAACTGCGATCTGTGCGGTGGCGATCGCCGCGCTATGGGTTGGCTGTGACCGAGACGCGAAGAAGGGCCCACCGCCGACCCCCACCGCGCAGATTAAACCTGTGGCGGCGAGCGCGACGGCCGGCGACAAAGAGGCAAAGGGCAAGCTCGAGGCCCACGCCACCAGCGGCGAGGCCCCCCGGCCGCAGCGGGCGAAGACGGCGCTGCCGGCGGGTCACCCGCCCATCCCACAGAACCTGCCGCCAGGACATCCGCCGACAGGCGGGCGTCCAGCCCCCGGCCCCATCACCGGGACCGCTCCTCCCTCGGCTCCGGCGACCGGGAGCAGGGTCAGCGTGATGGGATTCACCATCGACGCACCAAAAGCGCGGGTTCGCGAGCCGCCGATGTCGCAGATGCGGCTCGCTCAATTTCGCTTGCCCAAGGCCGAGGGAGACCCTCGTGACGGCGTCTGCACGGTCATCGTCGCGGGAGGTGACGTACCCTCCAATATCAAGCGCTGGCGCGGCCAGTTCAAGGACAACCCCCCGGCCGCGACCGACAGCTTCGACGTCGGCGGGATCGCGGTCTCGACCGCGACGATCAAAGGGACCTTCAACGAGCAAGCGCGACCGATGGCTGGCGGCCCAGGGACACCCCGATCGGACACCACCATGCATGCGATCATCGCGACCATCGGGCAGCGCAAGCTCTTCATCAAGGCGTGGGGACCCAGCCCCACCATGCGCTCCTACAGCGACGAGATGGTCGCCATGGCCAAGTCGCTCAAGCGGGCACCGTAACCCCCCACCCTGCGCCACGCCGCGGCCCAGCCCCAGCTGGGGGCTGACGACACGACCAGCGGCCGCCGGCAGCGACCAGCGGCCGATGGCGCCCCACGTCCGATCACCTCCGACGGCGGACCCGCCTGCGCGCGGGACGGCCGGGGGCGGGCGACTTCGACTGCGACGGGACAGGCGGGGGCGGGCGACTTCGACTGCGACGAGACAGGCGGCGAGCCACGTCGCCTGCGACGGGACAGCCGGGGAGCTACTTATCGTCGTGGTAGGCGAAGTCGTCGTCTGCGGAGGGAGGGTTCGCCGAAGGAGCGCTCGCCGCCTGGGGCTTGTGGCAGGTACAGGTACAGCCGGGCTTCTTCTTGGTGCCCTGCGTCGACGTCTTGGCGATGGGGGTGCGCAACGGTTTGGGGTGAGCGCGATGCTTGGCTGCGCCCGTCGCGCGGGCGGCGGTCTTCTTTTTGACCACGGGCACCACGCGATCGAAGCGGAAGACGTTTACTTTCTGGCCGATCCGGAGCGCGCTCCAGTCCGTGCTGGGGTTGAAGTGCTTGACTTGCCGGTGCTGCATCTCGTGGCGCGCGGCGATGGTCCGGATGGAGTCTCCAGGCTTGACCGTCGTGGGGTAGACGACGCGCTTGAGCGCCGGGGCGGCCGAGGGGATCTGCAGGCGCTGGCCGATCGTGATCCGGTCGGAGTGGAGCCGATTGAACAGCCGAATCGACCTGACGTCCGAGTCATAGCGCGACGCGATGTTGCCGAGACTCTCTCCCACGATGACCCGGTGAATCGATACGTTGATCCGCGGCGCCGTCCGCAAGCGCACATCGGGCCAAGGCACCACGAGCTTCATCCCCTGGCGGACGGCTTCCGTCTGAAAGCCGTTGAGCCCCTGTAGATCTGCGACGGTGCACCCGTAGTAGATGGCCAGCCCGCTGAGCGTCTCTCCAGCCTTGACGACGTGCGTCAGGCGCTTTTGTTGGTGCGGGCGCGTGTCAGCTTTGACTTGAGACGCGTGAGCCACCCCGGTGAACGCGAACGCGAACGCGAACGTCAAGGCTGTGACACGAAAGCTGCGGTGCATGCTGTCCTCCAACGGTTTGGATCGCAGCATGAAGTCGGTCGTGCCGTCCGTCCAAAAAACCGATCCCCTGGGCCCTCATCGCCCCTTGAAGCGCGCGGTCCAGGCGGCGCCCACTGTGGGCGGCGGAGCACGTC
>JAAZYN010000808.1 GCA_014239625.1 Myxococcales bacterium
CGACAAGCTCAGGAGACACCAACACCGACGCGCAAAAGAGGCCGAGTCGACCGCCGACTCAGCGCCCCTGGACAGAACGACCGCCAAGGCGATCGCGCTGCGGCGCGGCGTCCACTCGTCGCTCGCTACGAGCTCTTCTCTGCTGACGAAGATCTTGCAGGCGGACGCCGAGGTGGGCGAACAGATCGCGCTCCTCAACCGAGGCTCTGAGGCTGACAGCAGGGCCTTGGTGTCCGAAGTCTTCGGACCAGGTGACGACATGCTGGCTGACCCCGGCGCGTGGATCGGGAGCCGAGCCCGCGGCCCCTCCCCCGCCGGCCCCGTCGTTGCCCTCCCTAAGCCCTCCAGCAGAAGAGTCACGCTCACAGACCGCGGAGGCCCAGTCGCCAAAGTCTGGAAGGTGGGACGCGGCCGATATAGCGGCCAGCGCGATCGCGCGTCGGTGGAGAAGAAGATCCGACGCTACCTGAGCGGCATCCGCTGGTGCCTTCGACACGACCTCCAGGCCGGGGTGGCGGAGACGGGCAAGGCCAACCTCGCGTTCACCATCGGCCCTGGCGGAAACACCTTCGGCATCAAGGTCACGGGGGCTGGCAGCGGCGATTTCCAGCGCTGCACCCAAAAAAAGATCACCCGATGGCGTTTTGGGGCCGTGGACTCCGGCGGCGTAGCCACGATCACCTACCCGGTGGTCCTGAAGATCAAGTAACCCCACGCCGCGCCGGTCGGCTCAGCGATAAACTCCGGGCTCGGAGTGCCCGGCCGGGGTCGCGCTCACCCCCCTGCCGGGTATCAGCGCCCTGCAGCTGTAGCCCAATCTGCTGGGCCAACGCCCTGCCGCTGCCCAGCGGCAGGCACCGGAAGAGCCGCACGTATGGAGTCTTCGCTTGCCGCGCGGCGAGCGCGAGACGCATGTCGGTCGTGAAGTCTCCGAAGCGACTCGCCAGCATGAGCACGTCGAAGTCGTCCTCACCGAGCGCCGAGAGCGCCGCGCTCAGCTCAGCGTCGCCGCTGCCCGACACGCTGACGGCGAGGCCGAAGATCTCCTCCAGATTCGCTGTAAGGGCCTGCAGCTCGTCACCAACGGCGATCTCTGGGCTGCACACGAGCAGGGCTCGGAGCCCCTCGGTGAAACCCCTGACGCCCACGATGAGCGGGTGTGTCGTGGGCGCCGCCTCGGCGTCCATCACGGGCGACCCGACCTGATGCTCGGACCATGGCCCGGGGGGCGAATAATCCGGATCCAAGAGTTCGCCCAGGGCGCTCGATCGCAAGTCGCTTTGAAGCGCCAGCCAACGCAGCCGACCCATGGCGGCCCCCCAGGTGGAGAAGTCGGCGGCGGCACCGCGAATCCACCGCAACCGGCGCGCCCACGACGCCAAACGGGCCTCGTCACCGGGGCGCGGGGTGTAGCCCCCCCGGGACGCCGTTCGCGCTGGTTCCAGCAGTGAACCTGCCGCAGACGAAAGGTCGGCCGCTACCTCTCTGAGCATTCGGTCGGGCTCCGAGGGAGCGGGCACCAGGGCAGCGGCATCGATCCAGCCGTAGTCGTCCCGTCCGAGCTCTGCGTCGCGCTCAAACAGCTGACCGAGGCGCTTGCCGAGCACAAGCGACGCGTCCGACCAGTTCCTCGGTGGCCAGCCCGCAGCCATACCCGCCTCGGCGACGGCGTCGGCGGGCGACGAGTTGACGTGCAGGGAACGCACCGACCCCGGCCACCACAGCTTGCCCAACAGGGTGATCTTGCGGGCGATATTGGCCACCTGCCGGGCCACAAATGAGTCGCCTGGGCGGCGGTCCTCCCACGCTCGCGCGCGGCAGATCCACGACAGCATCACCATCCGCTGGCGGGTTGGCGACATCAACGCCAACTCCGGACCCTCGGCGTCGATTCGATCGCTCAGCAGATTCAACGCCTCCAGCGCCTCTGACCGGCTGTAAACGCGGCGGGGTTCGTCGGGCATCGGCGACTCGGTGGCGACGATGCTGCGCGCGGCCGCGCCGGGGTCGACGGTCTGGCAGTAGAACTCCATCAGCTTGCTCGAGGCCGCTGACGGAAACATCTGCTCCAACACGGCCCGCAGCGCATCCGTCTCATCACCGCCGTGCCCGTGCCAACGCTCGGAATCAGACCAGACGAGGCATTCGGTCCAACGGTGTCGCCTGAAGGCGATCCGATAGCCGAACTCTTCCAGGATCCGCCGCCCGTCCTTCATCAAAACAGAACAACCCGCTCAAACAGTTTCAAAGTCCCACTAATCTCAATCGGACGTTTCCATTGTTGCCGCCCCCGAGCGGCACGTCGAGCATCTTTTCTTCGGCGGGTCTGATCGCCGGGAGGGCCACGGTGGTGACACCGAGCTTC
>JAAZYN010000809.1 GCA_014239625.1 Myxococcales bacterium
GCCAGCTCCGCCGAGGTGGTCGCGGGGGATGGGACACACTGGGACGATGCCCCATCGGACGCCGATGTCGGCGCCGACCTGACCCAGGACGGGGTCACTGCTGCCGACGCACAGGAGGGCTCGCCGGCCCCCGCATCAGCGGTCACAGCGTCCACGATCGCCGCGTCGTTGGAGACAGCGTCAGACTGTGTCGCCGGTGCGTCGTCTGGCGGTGCAACCTCGGCAGACTCCGACGCGTCGGCCGAGGTCGCGTCGGCCACCGGATCACCGACCGACGGCGCGTCCGGGCAAGCGACCAGAATGGGCAGCATCAGCAAGATGATCAGAGGGTGTCTCATGATGGCGTCCTCTCACCGCCGGTACGCGCCTTGCGCGTCGCGCGGTTCATCTCATGGGTCAGCCGCAGCAGGGTCGCTCGGCGCAGCTCGCTCAGCGCCGCGTCCAGGCGCGCCGGATCGCGCTCCACCATGGAGCGCAGGAAGAGTCCGTCCGCGGTGTCGACAAAGGCGTCGGCGATGACCCGCATGCGCTCGGGCGAGACGAGCGGCAACGCCTCACAGAACCCGCGCGCGAGGGTTCGCCGTATGGCGTCGAAGGCCTCGCCGATGGCCTCTCGAAACCCCTCGTCGGCCCGCCCTCGTTCAAGCAACAAGGAGAACACGATGGACCGATTGTCGGGGCTCGACAGGGCCCCACGAACGTAGCCGATGAGCACGTCAAGCTGTTGAAGCGGCGACACGGAGCCGGTCGCAGCCTGCTGAACCTGCTCCACCCAGAACGCGGTCTCTTGGAGCAAGGCCGCCAAGACCAACCCGTTCTTGCTGCCAAAGTGCCAGTACAGGGCGCTGCGCACCACGCCAGACCTTCGCACGATAGCGTCCACGCTTACCCCCGAGTATCCCTTCTGCCCCAGCAACTCGACGGTCGCGTCCAGCAGTAAAGCTCGGCTGTGGGCTCCCTGATCGATCTTCTGTCGCGTCGCTGGCACTCGCCGGCCTCCCAACCAATGGACTGGTCGGTACAGTAGTTCCACGCGGCGACGGCTGCAAGCACAAAAGCCCCCGAGCGCGCAGGCGCTGGGGGGCTCTCGTCAGACCTCCGGGAGGTCAGCTGCGGGTGGCTTCGCTGACGTCTTTGGCGGCATCGGCTATGGCCGCCACAGAGCTCAAGATCCCGGTGGCCTCGTAAGGCAGGAAGATCTTGTTGGCGCTGCCCTTCGACATCGCCGTGAGGGTCTCCAGGTAGCGGATCGCGATGACCTCCTGGTTGGCCTTGCCGTCGTGAATCGCGGCGAACGTCTGCCGAGTGGCCTCAGCGTCGGCCTTGGCCACCTCGACGATCGCTTGAGCGCGCCCCTCGGCCTCCAGGATGCGCGCGCGCTTGCGCCCCTCGGCGGCGGCGATCGCGGCGTCCCGGTCACCCTCGGCCTTCAGGATGGCCGACCGTTTGTCGCCCTCAGCCTCCAGGACGACCGCGCGGCGCTCACGCTCGGCCTTCATCTGCTTGGCCATCGCCTCTTCGATCTCGCGCGGCGGGTGGATGTTCTTCAGCTCCACCCGGGTGACCTTCACCCCCCACAGGTCCGTCGCCTCATCGAGTACCTTCTGCAGCCGCGCGTTGACCGTCTCGCGTGACGTGAGCGTCTGGTCGAGGTCCATCTCGCCCAGCAGGTTCCGAAGGTTCGTGATGGCCAGCTGACGAATCGCCGTGGACAGGTGCGCGATCTCGTACATCGCCTGCTTGGGCAACATGATCTTGAAATAGATCACCGAATCGACCTGCATGGTCACGTTGTCGCGGGTGATCACGGGTTGCGGAGGGAAATCCATCACCTGCTCTCGCAGGTCGATGGTCCGCTGCATCCCGCGCTCCCCGTGAAACCGCCGCACGGTGTCGATGAAGGGGATGATGAAGTTGAAGCCGCTGTGAGCCTCTTTGTGAAAGCGCCCAAAGCGCTCGATCAGCATCACCTGCGCCTGCGGAACGATCCGAATGCCGGCGATGACGAAGACCAGCAACAGAGCTGCGATCGATAGGGCGATGATGGTTCCGACGGGCATGAACGGTCTCCTCGCTGCACAGGAAGCTACGCGGCAGCATCTACTTGGTTACTCTCATTTAACTTCGTGGCTGGGATTCCTCCCACCCATCCCGGCGCCCGGTGGGATCCCTCCACACCGGATATCGACGGGGTTCGGGACAGACCTCGCGCAACAGGCACCTGTGCCCGTCGGCGCGAGACCTTTGTCCCGGGTGATGTTCGCATCTGGCGTGGTGGATTCCATGGCATCATCGGCAGCGTTTTCGCTCGGAGTAAGAGCCGGCCGAGACAGCGTTGACGTCATCCGCGCCACGTCAGCGCGATG
>JAAZYN010000080.1 GCA_014239625.1 Myxococcales bacterium
ATCACCTACCCCTCCTCGGTTTCGCTCGAACTCTGGTGAGAAATGCGGGCTAAGAGACAAAAAGCGCCTCGGAGGGCCCCGCGGCTCCGGGACGGGACGAGCTTCATGACTCAGCCCGTCGCGTGCGCGGCGGCGCTGGGCATCTCCACGCTCAGCCGTGGACGCCGGACGCGCCGGCGGCCCCGCGAGACGTCTCCCCGGGGCTCGACGAAAACCGCGGGCCGTCCCCGGTTCAGGGCGAACACGGTAGCCTCAGCGCGTCGCGCTCGGGACGCCCCAGTGGTCGTATCCGTGGTCCGGTGAGGCCCCCTCAGGCACGCCAGCAGCCTGGCCGCCATCGCCCGACCAAAAAAAAAGGGCGACTCACAAGGAGCCGCCCTCTGTCAGTTCGGGACGAGCCCGATGACTGAATCTAGCCGCGCTCGAGGCGCTCGATGACCATCTCGATCTCCTCGGTCAGGGCGGTGTTGCCCTTTCCGTTGAGAGCGAAGCCCTTCCACTTGGCCGGCCAGGCCTCGAAGAAGTTGTAGCGCATCATCTCGCTACCGTCGTCACCGGCGAGGATGACCGAGCCGCTCTTGCGCTCGATCTTTCCGTCCATGACGGCCTTGCGCCAGTCCCACAGCTCGGTGTTGTTGATGTATCCACGCTTGAGCGTGATGTTCGAGTACTTGGTACGACCCGGCCGCTTGCGCAGGATGATGTCGTCGCCGTCCTGGTACTCGATGATCTCGGTCTCGGAGTCGAGCCCGCTGACCTCGGCGAAGGCGCCTTGGGTCACGCCCTCGATCTCGAGCTGCCAGTTGTGGTCGGTTTGGTAATCGTGTGCACGCCTGTTAGGCATTTCGCGTCCTCCAAAAAAAGGTAATAGAAAAAAAGGCTAAATACTGGCCCGCTGCTGCGCCCTTCTCGCGAAGAATCCAGCGACGAGCATCTGGTGACTTGCGGGGATGAGGTGGCCATCCAAATGTGCGGGGCCTCCACCACACCTCGAGGCTCTGAGATAGCATTTTTCGTGCCACTGGTTCAACGCCACGACGCCAAAAACTTAGACGCTTGAAAATATTCACTTTTTACTCTGCGGCCGGGCGGCCGGGCGAAAACAGACGGTGACAGGCAACGCTCCAGTTTGGGGAAAATAGACCCCAGCAGGCCCCAGAAGATCTGCGATCATGAACGCACACACGCGTAATTAATAGGCAATAGCGAACTGGGGACAAAAGTCCTCTCCAGGGAACACTAGACCTCACCTGAGCTGGGGTCACAGGTACCCAGCTGACCCGAGAGGTGGCCTGTTGGCGGCGAACACACGACTGCGGTAAGACAGCGGCATGGGAAAGGCTTCGAATCTGCTCGCCGGGTCGCTTCTGGTCGCGACGCTCCTCACATCCAGCCTGCGGGCGAGCGATGATGAGCGGGGATACGGCGATGCGGACGTGGCCGACGAACACGTCGTGTGGGCTGGCGAGGCGACCGCGCCGAAGGCCCCATTGACGACCGCGCTTGGGGACACGCTGTTGGTCCCTCGGCTGACGCTCAAGGGACATGTGCACCAAACGACAGGCTTCCCGGTGGATCGCGACCTCACCCCATACGCAGGACTGAGCACCGCCGATCTGACGATTCGCCCGTCGCTGATGTGGACGAGCTTGCGCGCGAGCTACCCGGTGATCTTCAAGGTCGACCTGGAGGCCGACCTTCACATCGAGAAAGCGCCACCTTCACCCATCGAGGGCGACGGCACGCCTGGTGGATCGGCACGCAGCGGGTTCGAACCCCGTAAGGCATCTGTTGCCCTGTCCTACAAAGGGATCTTCAGCCTCAGCGGCGGCTTTGGCACGAGCCAGTGGGGAATGGGCCTCCTCGCCAACGATGGTACCAGCGACTATCACGCCGGTAACGCCAGCTTCGTCACGCCCCACGGCGGCGACGTGGTGATTCGCACGGCGCTGGCCCTGGGCCCCTTCTCAGACGCCTTCAACTTCCGATTTTCTGCCGCCTATGACGTGCTCTGGCGCGACGACACTCTGCTCGACGGAGACGAGGGGTTTCAGGCGGGCGCGGCGGTGACTCTGGAGCCATCGCCATCCAGCAAGTTCGGCGTGTACGTCGTCCGCCGCCACGTCGAAGCGACCGAGGCGATCCCCGGCGCCGACGGCCGCCCAAAAGCCACCGACGTCTGGGTCGTCGACCTCGCGGGCTTCGCGTCGACAGGCCTAGGTGGACACTGGACGCTCGAGTTCGAGGGCGAGATCGCGATCATCTTTGGAGAGACGCAGCTTGCCCCCACGACCGACTTCCCCGTCCACGGCGTCCTCCAGCTCGGGGCAGCAGCGCGCCTGACCATCAACGCACCGGACTGGGGCTTCATCGTCGATGCCGCGTACGCGTCGGGCGACCGAAACTTTGACGACGGCGTCCAAAACGGCTTCAAAGCCGACACGAACTATCAGCTCGGTTTTATCTTCTACCAGAGCGTGATGGCCGCGATCACAGCGCGCGCGTCGCACACTGCCGCGGATCCGGAGCTGGTCGGCTACCCGAATCAGGATCTGGATCGGATCGCGACGCGCGGTGGGCTGTCAAACACGATCGCGCTGTATCCCCGAGCCTGGTGGCGCCCGGCCCACGGCTTTGACCTGTTCTTTGGCACGCTCATCGCGCTGTCCAATGTAGAGATGGCCGATCCCTCGAGCTCGCGACTCGCGGGCGGACAGGCTACCAATGCGTTCCAGGGCCGCCCGGGGGGCTATCAGGGGACCGAGATCAACATGGGCCTTCGTTACTCCGCGCTGCTCTTTGGGTCCGAGGTCCTCTTCGGCCTGGACGCGGGGGTCTTCATCCCGGGTGATGCGCTCGACGACGACGCTGGAGACACGGTCATCGACCCGGTCTACGCCACACGTTTCACGCTACGCTACCGCCTCTGAGCGGAGCCGAGAGGCAGCCGTCACGGCGGCGGGACGACACAGCCGGCGCCGTCCCACCGGTGACGCTTCAGGTCGATGGCGCCGCTGTGATTCGCTACGACCCCATCTCGCGCCAACAGCTCATACTGTCGGCTGGCCCTCAGGGTCTGCCCGCGGTGGCTGATTCGCCCTCGAGCGTTTATGACGCGATGCCACGGGACCGGCTCCCCAGCGCTGTCGGCTCCATCGCGTAACGCCGCGAGCGCCCAGCCTACATGCCGCGCCACCCGTGGACTCCCGAGCAAGGTAGCCACGTCCCCATAGGTGGTCACCCAGCCCCCCGGGACCTGGCGCACGACGGCGTAAACCCTTGCGTAAAAGCCAGGCCCGATGATCCGGGGTTCTAGCGGGTCGCCCCCATGCAACGGCGCACTACTCCTGAGGCCGCGCGATAATCTGGTCGAGCCACCCTTCGACCTCGTTCTCGATGTTCCGAGCCTCAAACGCGTCGACCATCTCGCGGGCAGCGTGCAGCACCGGCGTTATCGCGGAGGCGTTGGGTGAGCTGAGGCGACGAAAGAGCTCTTGGGCGATGGTCAGCGAGCGCACCGCCTCCTTGAAGACGAAGCGCTCTTTTTGCACCAGGCCTATCTGCGCGTGTGTTGCGGCGAGGCCCGGAAGATCTCGCGTGTGGATCTCCAGCTCCAACGCTCTCTTGTACGCCTCGAGCGCGTCGTCGAGCTGCAGGTCCTGCAGCCGCAGGTTGCCCAGCTCGTGATAGCCCGACGCGATGCCGTGGGCGTCCTCCAGCTCCTCTTTGAGGGCCAGGCTCTCCGCGAGCAACCGCGCGGCCTGAGTCAGATCGCCGGTGAGCCGCGCTATCCGAGCCAAGTGGTTCAAGCTCCGAGAATACGCCCGTCGGTCCTCGTTGCGCTCCTCGAGGTCTGCCGCCTTCTCGAACTGGTCGGCGGCAGCAGAGAACTGCAACGCGGCCTCCGAGATGATCCCCATCCGTCGGTATCCGTGAGCCATGCGGAGGTGGTCTTGAACCCCGCGATCCCGCTCGAGCGCCCTGCCAAAGGCCTCGAGCGCACCCTCTCCGTCACCGTGCAGAAAGCGCATATAGCCGATGAAGCCGGCGCAGTCCGAGTAGCCCGCCTGATCCTCGATCTGGTCGTACACGTCGAGCGCGGCCTTGTACCAATCATAGGCGACGCGGTGATCCACGCGAATCTCAGCGGCCCGACCGAGCAGGACGTAACACTCGGCGCACGCCAGCGCGTTGCCTTGCTCACGAAACCTCTTGGCGGCTTTCGCCAACTGCCTGCGGGCGACCTCGGTCTCGCCCTTCTCGAGCATGTCCCGCGCAGCGTCGATGATCTCCGCCAGCTCCGGCTCGCCGGGAGCCAAATCTCGCCCCCAGCGACGACCCGCCGGGGCCGATGAGTCTCGGAAGTAATCAGGGACCCCGTCCTCATCACGCGCAAACGGAGAGCCCGCCCAGGGGGTGTTTTCCGGGCTCTGAAGCATCCCGTTGGCGTCGATCCCACGGATCCCGGACGCGAACGTGCTCGCCAACTGGCTCGCCGCACGCCCAGCCATGGGCCCCGCGGCCACGCCGTCCATCCCGCCAGCAGCTGGATTCGCCACGCCGCCTCGGGCCTTCTGCGCCAGACCCGCCGACTGGCGTCCCGCAACAGCTCCCCGCCCCTCTTTACGCAAACCGTCCTGAAGCACCGCCGGCGAGTAACGATTGCCGGCCGACGCCTGCCCAGGCCACGCCAGCATCGCGTCGCGCAGCGCCCAAAAGCCTGCGACCGAGCGAGATATGGGCTTCATCTCGTCAATGGTCAACAGCAACACGGCCAAGGTCGGCTTTGCCTGGTATTGCTCGAGCCGCGCCGACAACAGGTCTAGAAACTCCGGCTCGAGTTGGCCGTCCAGACCACGGGGCATGCCATACGCCAGAAAAGCAGGCCCGGTCGGTGCTCCAGCGTGGAGCAGGAATCCGACGAGATCCGGCGGATCCAGATCGGACACCGAGAGTGAGCGCCACCCGAACGGCGCGCGACACTGCCGCAGAGTCTCACGGGCGGCGTCGACGACCGCGGTCGAAGCGCAGCGGACGATGACCAGACCACGCCGGCCTTCGGCGAAGGCCTCGTTGAGTTTGCTGGCGACCTGGTGCACAGCGGTGGCGACCGCGTCAGCCGATGGGCTCATGGGCTAGCTACCCCCGCGTGTTGTCTTCATCATCCTCTTGATAAGCTCTCCGCGGTATGACCGGCAAGCGTTCCTCAGAGTTGCCGACCCGAGTATGGGTCATCGTAGCCGCTTTAACGGCCATGGGGGCTTGTGAGCGGAGCATACAGCCGAGCGAGGCGGTGAGCCCGCCGACTGCCAGGGTTGGAGCGCCAAGCACGGGCGACGATCATGCCACGGGCGACGATCGTGCCACGGGCGAGACACAGGCTCAGGGGGACGCGTCGACGTACCGACCTGCGAGCTCCAAGCGCAGGCGACGCCACTCCGAGGGCCGGGCGAAGGACGAAGCGACGCCCACACCGCAGAAACGTTCAGCATACGCCAGCGCCATGATCGCGGGTGACTCCGCGCTCTACTCAGGCCGCTTTGACACGGCCCGGCTCGAGTTCCTCCGCGCCATGGAGGAGCGTCCGGGGAAGACCGCGCCGGCCCTGGGCGCGTTGCGCGCGCTCCGGGAGAAGGGGCGCGGCGAAGAGCGCGCAGGCGTCATCCGCACGATCCGAAAAAAACTCGACGCGCTCCGAGCGCAACCAGAGACCATCGGGGCGGCACATCTCCTGTCGGCGCGCATGGCGATCGCCCTGGGCCAGCCTGGAGAGGCCATGGACAGCGCGACCATGGCGGTGGAGCTGCTGCCGACGCTGGGCGTCGCCTGGCGTGTTCGCGGGGAGGCTGCGATGGTCGCCGAGGACTGGAGCGGCGCGGTCCACTCCCTGCGGAGAGCGGCGGAGCTCGGTTTGCAGGCGAAGGCCGGCACCTGGGAGAGGATGGCCGATGCGCTCGATGAGCTCGGCCAGCTGGAGGACGCCGAAGCGGCGGCACGAAGAGCCGTGGACTTGACCGGCTCGGATCCCAACGCCCAGCGCAAACGCCTGAACCTGCTGGCGGTGGTGCTCAAACGTCGCTCCAAGCTCGACGAAGCCAGCGAGACGGTGAAGGTCGCGTTGGCCCTGGGCAGAGATGATCCCATGGTGCTCCACAACGCCGCCACCATCGCCGAGGCCCGGGGCGCGACGGAGGTGGCGCTGAGCACCTACTCGAAGTCCCTCCAAGCAGCGCCCCTTCCCATGACCCATTGGCGGCGCGGGCGCCTGCTGCTCCTCAACGACCGCCCGAACGATGCGCTGCTTCACTTCAAGGCTGCGGCCGCCCATCCGACACGGTGGACCTGGCCCGCTTCGACGATCCACTGGCCCGCCTACGACGTGGCCAAGCTATACGCGCGGGCGGGACGGCACGAGGTCGCCCTGGGGTGGTTCCAGGACGCATCTCGCCTGGCGCTGCTGCCGAGCGACCAGCAGGACATTCGCAGCTGGATTCGCTACACCCGCGCCGAACAAAGACGGATGAACAAAGCACGTCCGTGAGACGTCACCTCGCCATCACCTCGGTCCACGCTGGACAGTCATGCTCTCCTCACTTCTTACTGCACTCATCGTCAGCGTCAGCGTCAGCGCCCGGCCCGCGCCGACTCCACAACGCGCGGTCAAGCGGAGCTGCCCCGAGGACCCGCAGGGCCCCGCCAAAGCCGCTCAGCACGCGTACCGCCAGCTGGTGAGAGAGTATGCGGACACCCTCCCGGGCCCCGGTGGCAAGACCCATCGGGAGCGCCGCGTGGAGGAGATCATCGGTCAGTCGCTGGATGTCCGCTCGTTCTCCAGACGCACCTTGGCGCGGGCGTGGGAAAAGGCCAGCCCGGAGCAACGCGCCGCGTGGACGGGCACCCTCGGGACCATGCTGCACAGGAAATACCGCAGCCGACTAAAGGCTCCCCACCGCCACCGGCTGATCACGGGCCAGGTCACCATCAAATGCCGGGACGCGACCGTGGTCGGGAGGCTGGTCAGATCCGGTGCGCCCCGCTCCAGAGGAGGTAATGCGGTCGCGTTGCGGATGAGCCATGACGTCTCCGGCTGGCGCATCTATGATGTCGCCATCGACGGAACGAGCCTGCTGGCGACGTGGCGCCACCGGTTTCGACGTTTCTATAGGGCTGGAGGCCTCCGATCGGTGCAAGCACAGCTCGCCAAGCTCGCTCGACGATACCCGTGCAAGACGGCGGCGTGCAGACGGTTCGCCGCGCCGTGACAGACGCCGAACGAATCCTGGTCACCGGCGCCTCCGGCTTTGTAGGGAGCGCGCTGACTCAGCGGCTGGTCGCCCAGGGGCGACAGGTCCACGCCACCGACCTCCGAGCCGGCGCGGTGCCCACCGTCGGATTGGACGTCACAGACGCCGCCGCGGTCCTCGCCCTGTTCGAGCGTGTGCGGCCCGGAGTCGTGGTGCACAGCGCCGCCATGGTCGACGACCGGGGCGCGCGGGAGACGTTTCAGCGGGTCAACGTGGGCGGCACCCAGAACGTGCTGAGCGCCGCGGCAATTACCGGGGTGCAGCGCGTCGTCCACATCTCCTCGATCGCGGCGCTGGGTTTTGACCCGGGCCCCGACGCCGACGAACAGACCCCTCTGGATCTGACCACCGGATCGCCGTACTTCGACACCAAGGCCGCGTCCGAGAAGCTGGTCCACGACGCGCACGCCGCGGGCCGCGTGCCGGCCGTCATCGTCAGACCCGGCGACGTCTGGGGCCCGGCCAGCGTGCAATGGGTGCATCGCCCGGTGGAGATGATGCGCCGCCGCATGCCGGTGCTCATCGGTGGTGGCGTCGGGCGCATCGCCCATTGCTGGATCGACAACCTCATCGACGGCATCATCCTCGCGATCGACACGCCAGGGGCTTCCGGCGGAACGTTCGCGTTCCACGACGGCTCCACGGACACCGAGTTCCGGCGTTACCTCGAGTGTCTCGCAGACGCCGCGCGCGTCCGCCGACCCACACGGTCTCTCCCCCCCTCCGTTGCGCTCGCCATCGCTGCGGCGGGGGAGGTGGCGCACCGGGTGGCGGGGATCGAGCCGATGATGACGCGAGGTGCGGTGCACTACGTGTCGCGGCGCGCGACATACTCGTTGAAGGCGAGCGAAGAGGTGCTGGGATATCGGCCGAGCGTCGATCTGAACTCCGGGATGATGCAGTTGGCGGCCGTCTTCAAGCGCTGAGTCACGGACCTGCGGAGTCATCCTTCAATCCGTAGACGAACCGCATGCCCTTCGAAGGACGCAGGTCCCAGTCGAAAAAACACAAGAGCATCACCGTGTTCTCATCCTTCTTCGACATGGGACTCAGCACATCGCACGGATAGCTACTGCCGCTGTCGTTGTCGAAGGCCCCCTCGGGCTCGACCTTGTCGATCATGACGAGGACCCGGTTTTTGAACAAACAACGCACCTCACCGGTGAGCACGGCGCTCATCGTCTTGCCGTCCACGTCGCCACGGAGGGTTTCGGCGAACCTGGTGCCGGTGATCCTGAGCTCGTCGCTGAAGTTGGTCAGCCGGCTGCGCCCCATGAAGGTCCACGACCCTTGCAGCTCTCCGTAGCCCTGAGGGCATGGGTTCTTCAGAGCCAGCGCCTTGTACTCCGCTCTCAGCGCAGCCACGACGGCGTCGGCTTCTTCTCCCGGATCCGCCGGCGGAGCCGCCGCCTGGGTGGCGCACCCGACCCACAGGAGGGCACCTGCCACGAGCGCGGTGAGACGGGGCAGGGACGCCCCCCGGCCGAACACGCCTGTGGGCATCATCCGACGCTCCAAGGGACCGTGAAGAAGCGGCGGAGCCCACTGGAGAGCTCCTCCAGCGCGTGAGGGTTCTCGACCGCCTCTCGCCCCAGCGACAGCGTCGTGTCCCGACCTTTGGAGGTACGCCGCCCCAGCTCGAGCTCGCAAAAGCGCGCCAACGCGTTTTTGAACGTCACCGTGTTTCCGGCCTCGGGGCAACTGATCCGACCCTCCTCGTAAGCCAACCGTGCAGATTTCTGCACCTGCCGGATGAACTCCTTTTCCGGCGTCGCCTCTTTGAGCTCGTCGAGAGCGCGCGCCATCAACCAATAACTCTCGATCCATGGCTCGATCACGCGATGTAACAACAGGAGGGTCGGCTGTGACCGGGGCTCGACCACCAGGGTGCGCTCCCCGTCCGGCCCCAACGCCTCGGTGACGAAGCCGGTGGCCCGGCCCCGCTGCAACACGGTCTCGAAGCGGGCGTCGAAGCCCAGGCTCGACTCGTACACGAACTCGTGCTTGAACATCTCGCTGAGCAACCGGGCGTCTTCGCGCACCACGGCGACCTCCGCCCTGCCGCCGTCCATGTTGGCGCGAGCGGCGGCCGCGAGGATGGCCTCGTCGACGAAGAGATGCACGATGTTGTTCTTGTAATAGTCGAGGCTGATCCGACGCTTGGGGATCGGGGTGTAGATGATGTCCGCGTCGGTCTCCTCCGCCGGCTCGCTCGCGAACGAGTGGCGCTGCACCTGTTTTTTCTGGATGAAATGGGTCAACGCTTCGTCGACAGCCTCGACCACCGCCCGGCCCCGAGCGATCGCCAGCGGTGACTGTTCGCCCAGGGAGGCGGCGTGGTCACGCAACCCCGCCTCGCGCATCTCGTGCATCGCCGTCGCGACCTCCTGCCGACGGATCTTCAGCGCGTGCTGCAGTGACTTGGACAAGGGCGCGTTCTTCAGCCCGGCCATCTCGAGGACGAACCCGACCCGCGCGAGCAGACGCTCGCGCCGCAGGCCCCGCTGCGGGTGGATGAGCAGCGCCATGGCGACGGCGGCGCTCGGCGTCACCAGCGCGACGCTGTTGATACCGCGCATCACCCGGTAGGCCAGCCGCCGGACGAACCGGTCGTGGTGCTCCGGCGGACGCTCCGGGGTCAGCTCGGCCTCATCCAGAGCGTCGCGGCACGAGAACGGCTCACCGAAATTCACGTACAGGCGACCGTAGCGCGACCACAGCACTTTGGTGGTGCGCAGCAGCTGCGTGATGTTCTCCTTCTTTTTGGCCTCGCCCGCCAGCTCGCGCGAGTACGCGCGCTCCTCGATGATCTGCTCGTAGCCGACGTAGATGGGCACGAAGTGAACGTCCGGAGCCGCCCCACTCTCGATCGCGTCGACGACGCGGCGGAGCATCCCGATCAAGCGAATATCGTCAAGTTCGTTCATGCGAGAGGGGTAAACGCGGAGCCGGGCAGAATTCCAACCCACAGTTTAATGGTTTA
>JAAZYN010000810.1 GCA_014239625.1 Myxococcales bacterium
GTCGTTATCTCCACCGCGCTCGAGTTCTTCAGTCTGGACGATTTCATCCCCAGCGACACACGCCTCGGGACGACCACGGACTGACAGCACCCGTTCGAGGAGGTGCAACGCAGAACCGGACCTGAGACCCCCGTATGACGTACTGGGACGCTCCACGCAGGAGAGCACGACGGGGAGGGTGCAGGACGCTGGGGGGCCGTCGTTGCCGAGCGAGCCGGCAGCGGCCGAGCCCGCCGCGTGGAGATCCACCGGCCTCCACCGGAGACGCACCCGTCCCGGTGACACCTGGGGACCCATGACCCCAGCGGCGACAGCCCCCATTAGACGCACTAACCGCCCGTGATAAATCACCAAAGCGGGATAACGTTCGTTGGCGTGCATCTTGCTTTAGACAACACCGAGGCCCCAGCTGGGGTCACGACACTCCGCCGTCACCTGGAGCCCAAGATGGTCGTCGCGCCCACCACTCAGCTATTGGACACCGAGAGCCCCGCCCTCGTACCCGGTCGCGTCGAGGCTCACGGTGTCACAGATGTGGGCCTTAGACGACAGAACAACGAGGACGCCTTTGGCTTCGACGAAGAGCTCGGGGTCTTCGTCGTCTGCGACGGCCTCGGAGGACACGCAGCGGGCGAGGTGGCGTCATCGCTAGCGGTGCAGGTCATTCTAGACGAATTCGCAAAGCGCCACGCCGTGACGCCGATGACCGCCAACGACCCTCTCGGCGCGCCCTACGTGGTTCAGCAGAGCGCGCTCCGCAGCTCGCTCCGCCGGGCTCATACCGCGATCACCGAGTCTCAAAACGAGGACGCGGAGCGTGAAGGCATGGGCACAACGATGGCCGCGCTGAAGCTGATGGCCGATGGCGTTCTGCTGGCGCATGTCGGCGACAGCCGGGTCTATCGATGGAGTCCCGACGCGGGCCTGGCGCGGGTGACCCGCGACCACAGCCTGTACAACCGACTTGTCGACGACGGCGTCCTCGCGGCGGGAACCACAGAGCAGGGGTTCAGCAAGCGAAACGTAATCATGCGCGCCTTGGGGCTGCGGGATCACCGTGCCGACATCCGCGCTATCGACCGCCGCGCAGGCGACGTCTTCGTGCTCTGCAGCGACGGGGTCAGCGACATGCTCGACGACACCCAGATCGCAGAGATCGTCGCCTTTTTCGCGGGCGACCCGGAGCCCACGGCCCACGGCCTGATCCAAGCCGCCAACTCGGAGGGCGGCCGGGACAACATCACAGCCGTAGTCGTTCGCCTCGAGGCCGCAGGCTCGGAGGCCCGGGCGGCCGGCGACGACGCTATGTGCCCCGCGGAGATGAGCGGGCTGGCGGGCCCGGAGTGGGATCTGGGAGGCAAGGCGACGCCCGCGGCCGCCCCTCGCGTTCCAGCGTCAGGCCTGTGCTGGTAACGACTCAGGCCGCCTTTGGGCTCCGTGGCTTGCCCGCACGACGCGCGCGAGTTGTGCTGCGGCTCGGTCAGCGCTGAAGTTCGACACGTAGACTCGACTCACTCCGAGCGAATGGAGCCAACGCACGGTCTTGGCACAGACATCGGTCGGCTTGAGCCCGGAGTTGAACTCGTCGATCACGGCGTCCACGGGCACCGGGAAAAACTTCGCCAAGCGCCTCAGCGTTTTGACGTTGGCGCTTCGATAATAGAAGACACCGAACACCGCCGGAAAATCGATCCCCCGCCGGTCCAGCTCAGCCAGGAAACGCTCGACGGGCTCCGGGTCCAGATGACTCACCAGCTGGGTGAGATAGAAGTCTGCGTTGAAGCCACGCGCGCTCAGAAAATCGACCTGCTGTGCGGCGTCGCGGTGGGGGTTGGCCCAGCCCCCCAGCGGCAGTTCCGGATGGCGTTGGCGAATCTGCTCGCGCAACAGATATCCGTGGGGCACGCAGCGCGGAGCGCCCAGCCCCTTATCTCCGCCGAGCACGGTCAACCCGCCGCACCCAGCCTCAACAGCACGATCGGCGTACCACAGACAGTACTCGAGGGTGTGTTTGGTGGTCAGAAAAGGGCACACCCGCTGCCGGCTGACGTCATCGGCCAGGTTCGTCACCAGATGGTGCAGGTTCTCTTCTTCGTTGGTGCCGACCGCGCCATCGGTCAGAAACAGCACCGTGTCGCGTGACAATAGCCCCTGCACCGTCGCGTTGAGCCCAAGCCATTCGTCCATGGTCTTGGACGACTGTTGCTCCATCCGCGGGGGCCGTAACTCCACGGTAACAAGCGGATCGGCAGAGTTGAGACGGTCCAGCAACTTCATGGTCAGCGGAGAGCTTCGACGACCGACAGCGCGATGTCCAGCTTACCGTGTGGCGCCACTATCTCGACACCCTGCACGTGGGGA
>JAAZYN010000811.1 GCA_014239625.1 Myxococcales bacterium
TTCAACCCATCTGACCGGCGGAATCAGCGAGACGTTCTCCCGGTACCCATGGTAGCGATACGCCTGTCACCGTCAGCCGAGACCGTGACCATGATGGCGCCCTCCGATCCGGTCAGCCAGGTCCCGACTCGGCGCCGAGCATAGCGTCGCAGCACGGACAGATGTGGCGGCCTCGACCCTGGACGGAGCACGCCCGTCACCACCGCCCAACGCGGAGCGACGAGATCCAGAAAACCCGAAGTCGACGAGGTCCGGCTGCCGTGATGAGGCACCTTGAGCACATCGGCCCGTAAGCCCTCCGGGTTCAACGCCAAGAGCGCATGCTCGCTCTCCTCCTCGATATCTCCCGTCAACAGCACGCGCGCTCCAGCGTAGTCCAATCGAACCACCAGCGAGCCGTCGTTGACGCCCACGACGCACTCGGAGGCTCCCGGCTCCCAGACCTCCGCGAGGTCTGGCCACAGGATGTGAGCCGCGATGCCGCCAACGGCTTGCGGCCCCGCCCGGGCATCCATGATGCGCACCGCCCCACCGCCTCGCTCCACCATCCTCGTCAGCCGCCGCACCGCCGGCCGGGAGCGACCACAGGGTGGCAGCCACAGCTCCCGGACCTCCATCCGTCGGGCCACCCGAGTCGCGGCGCCGACGTGGTCGAGGTGCGCGTGGCTGATGACCATCACGTCCACCCGCGCCGCGCCGAGTCGCGCCAAGGCGGGGATCACGTGACGATCAGCGATCCACCGGTTGGCGCCGTCGTCACCCTCCGTCGAGAATGTCCCACCGGTGTCCACCAGCAGGGTGGCACCAGCAGGAGTACGACCCACCCCGGCGTCACCGTGTCCAACGTCCAAGAACATCACCCGCAGGCCGTCCATAGCCGCGCCCCCTGTCGCCAGCGGAACCATCGCCAGAGCTGCCAGCGCCGCGGCGATCCGGCGCGACCGAGGTGTCCAGGCGAGAGCTACGGCCAAGGCCGCGGCGGCCAAGATGCCGGACTCGTGAGGCCACATAGCCCCCTGCGCGGGGCCCAGCCACGAGGCCCAGGTGTGGACGGTGTCGAGCAGGAGCCTGGCGGGGATCTCCGCCAGGACGGCGACGGCCTGGCCCGCGGTTGGAGACACCGCGGCGCACACCAGCCACAGCGCACCCAGCGGCACGACCCACGACATGGTCAGCGGGATGACCGCCAGATTCACCAACAGCCCGGCCCAGCTGGCTTGTCCAAACCAGGCCACCACCAGAGGCCATGTCGCCAGCTGGCATATGAACGTCGTCGCTCCCACCAACGCCATGAACCTCACCGGCCGGGCCCAGTAGGCTTCGGGCAGCCGCCCAGGCTCCGACAACCAAAGGTCCAGCCCTTTGAGCCGAGGCGCGGCCGCGACCAGAGCCCCGGCCGCGGCAAAAGACAGCTGGAAACCCGGGCTGATGAGCGCCCGCGGATCGACCAGCGAGAGCCCCGCCGCCGCCACCCATAGAGACCGACCCGCGCCGGTTTGACGCCCCAAGACGAGGGCGCCGAGGTACACGGTGATGAACACGCCGGCGCGCTGGGTCGCCTGAGAGTGGCTCCCGACAAGGGCCACGTAGATCCAGATCGCGGCTACGGTGAGGGCCGCGGCGGGGACCCGGGGACGTCCGGCCTGAGCCAACCTCGGCCACCCGAGAAACAACGCGGTGAACCCCTTGAACAGCACCATCGCGAGGACCGCCAGATGAAGCCCGCTGATGGCCAGCAGATGGGCCGTCCCGGTATCCACGAACGCGTCCGCTGTGGCCGTCGACAGGCCCCGCCGCCGACCCAGGAGGATCGCCTCGTAGAACGCCCTGATGGGCTCTGGACCGCTCAGCCGATGGGCCAGCGTGGTGCGGGCTCGGTCCCACCCGGAGCCGCGCTCCAGGAGCACCGGCAGGTCGTCGTTGGCGCGAGCCGTCCAGCGCAGCCAAGGCTGCCTGCCCGGCCATCCAACCCCCGGGTTGGGTTGGGTCCGACGGCCCTGCAGCCTCACGCGGGTCGCCAACCGGTCCCCAGCTGAGAAGCCCGCATAATCCTCGCGCCAGCCGCTCAACGGGACCCAACCCCGAACAGGCACCCCGTCGACCGCGACGTGCTCCAGCGTGAGCGCGCAGCGCATCCGTCCCTCCTCACTACACCGGGTCGAGGCCACCGTGCCGGTGAGCTTCACCTCACCGGGCGGCGGCCCCAAGACCTCCGGCGGCGCACCGGTGACGGCCCCGACGCAGGCCGCCGCGAGCCCCACCGCGGCGTGTGTTCCGACCCGCGCTGTGAGCGCTGCCGTCGCCAACAGAGCGGCCCCGAGGAAGGCCACTGGCAGGTTTACACCCACCAAGGCCCCCCA
>JAAZYN010000812.1 GCA_014239625.1 Myxococcales bacterium
ATCACCTACCCCTCCTCGGTTTCGCTCGAACTCTGGTGAGAAATGCGGGCTAGCCGGCGGTCGCCTCCAACCGGTCGGCACGGAGGTGACGAGCCAGGCTGGCGCCGTGAGCTACGCCCCCTCGGCGGACTGGCGCATCTGCGCTCAGTGCCAAGCGACCCCAGCCGGGTCCGGGCCGCTGGCGGACCGATATCACCCGTATCTCGACTACGACGAGCGTTGATGTGCGCCGAACCGACAGGACACCGTCAGAGACAGAGCTTCACCTGCTGACCGCACGCGCCACAGACCGAGCATCCGCTGCAGAAGGAGAGACACGGGTCGCTCGTCACCGTGGTGCACGTCGTCCCGGTCGGACAGCTGGTGTCGTCACAGTCAAAGCCGTTGTAGCAGGCGGTCGCAAAGGTCGGCTCGTCGGGCTCGCCGCACCCGGGCGCCAAGTAGCGGCAGCTCGTGTCGGCGGCGCAGACGGTCGGGTTGGTGTAGTCGCCGCAACTCGCGGGATCGCCGTTGCAGTCCCACATCTCGTAGCTCCACAGGTGGATCCCATCGCTCGCCAGGGCGCAGGTCGCGGTGACGTCCTGGGTGCCGCCGCAGGGCTGAGGTGCGTCCGCGATGACGCAGGTTCCCGGCGCGTCGCAGTTGGAGCCTTTGATGGGCAGCGTGGCCGGGCAGATCAGTCCAGCGTCGGGAGCATCAGGAGACGGCGCGTCCGCAGCGGTGTCGGCGGCGTCGGCGGTATCGGGCGACGACACGTCAGCCGGCGTGGGTGGGTCGAGGCATCCACCCGCCAGGACCGCCGCACATGCCAGCACGGATGCGAGTCTAGTCACGGCTGCCTCGCAGGAGTTCAGCCAGCACAACGGCGATGTTCCAGGCGTCGTCGTCACCGCGGTGATGGGTCCCCTCGAAGGACAACCCGAGCGACTCGACCGCCTCTATCAGGCTCGGCTCACGGTCCAACCCGCGCGCAAGCGCCAGCGCGCTCTTGACGTTGAAGTGGGTGGGACCGAACGGGTAGCTCACCCCCAGCGCGGTGCAGCACCGCTCGAATTGGCGCCGGTCGTAGTCTCCGAAGCTCGCCCAGGTGCGGTCCCTGGCCCGGAACTCTTTGCGCAGGGTCCGGCAGGCATCCGCGAGGGACCCCGCTTCGACGACCTGCTCCGGGGTGATGGACGTCAGCTCGGTGCAAAACTCAGACACCTCGCTTCGAGTCGGCTTCACCATGATGGACCGCTTTTCGGACCGCTCCAGGGTCTGAACATCGAGGAGGCAGATGCCCACTTCGATGATGTCGGACGCCTGGCCTTCGGGCGGCCGGCCCTTCCAACACGTCGACTCCACGTCGACGACGATGATCTGGTCGAGAAGCTTGGCCATGTGCTCCGCAGTCTCCCTCGATCGTTGGTAAAGGGATGGACCGATGAAATGTAGGCCGTCGAACGCGTGAGGGCAAAAACGACCGGCCCGGGTCTGAGCGTGGCAGGCAGAGACAAGCGGTGCGCACCGCCAAAGAGCACGGCTCGATCAAGGTTCCTCTGCGCTTTGGTGGAGAGCTGGTCACCCGCCAGGTCGAGATCCAGCTTGTCGTCGCCAAAGTCTCGCCGGAGCTGAGTCGACTGGTCGGCGGGTCGGACGGAGTGCTGGGCTTCCTGGAGAAGATGGGCAAGGAAGGGAAGGTAGGTAGGTTCACGTTCGGTCGTTTCTCGGACCCAAAGGACCGCTCGAGTTGGAACTGGAAGGCCCGGGTCCGCGGAAAGGCTGTTCAGCCAAACAAGGCACACATAAAGAGGCTAGTCCGCGAGCTGACGCCACGAAGCCATGAGTGGATCCCGGTCGGGATGATCCACAGCATGGTTCACAACCTCGGGGAGAGCCTGAAGGGCAAGCGGAAGGCCGTGGGGCTGCTCTCGAAGTGGATCGCTGCGATGCACATCAACCGCAGCCCGACGCCGCACGTGGTGTTCAAGCCGACCGAGCAGGGGGCGTAGGGCGGCGGACCGGGATCGCAGAACTCGTTTCCCTCGACCAGGGTGTCACCGCAGGTCGGGAGCTCGCCCTGGCACAGGCCGTCCGGCTGGCAGACGTCGTCGATGGTCTCCGGATCCTCGTCGTCGCACGCGGTCTCGGCGGGCGCGAGGACGACGTCGCAGTCGACACATTGTCACGGATGTGGTGAACAGCCGATGGCGTCGGCGCCATCGATACTTCCGCAACTTGCTTTATTTTTCCTATACGCGTCCGGGGTGCCTTACCCGAGGTCCACGTCCGTCGCCGTCAGTCGTTCGTACCACCGAGGAGCGCCTGCTTTTGGCAGGGCTGCTGGAGGCGTCCGTCTGAAAGATGGTAGCATCG
>JAAZYN010000813.1 GCA_014239625.1 Myxococcales bacterium
AGCCACATCACGTAGAGCAGCAGCGCCATCGGGTGCGACACCAGCGCCAACCAGCTCCAGAAGACGACGACCAGCAGATCGCGCCACCGGTGCTCGACCATCCACCGGTTCAACCGGACGAGCGACAGCACGAGCGCTGCGCACGACAAGACGACCGGCCAGACCCCCCATTGCATGGTGAAGATCCAGCCCCCCTGCCGATAGCCGCCGACGTCGATGAGGAAAAGGAACGCCGCGAAAAGTCCGGCCACGGGCGTCAGGTACTCGCGGCCAAACGCATAGAGCGCATAGGCTCCCACGAAGAAGACGAAGAAGACCGCGACGGCGTAGGAAGACTCCCACCCGAGCAGACCGAAGCTGCCGAGGTAGAACGCCGAGACCCAGAAGTCGCCGCCCGGCGGGTAGTCCTCTCCCGCCGGCCACCCCGCGAACCAGAGGTCCGTCCACCCGCTCAAATCCCCATCGGCCAATCGCTCGTGCAGAAAGTGCCACGCGCGCGTCAGGTGGACCGCGTGGTCTCCCATCTCGGGCATATACCCGTGAAGGAGGGGGTGATAGAGCCAGTAGGTCATCCCGAAGACGATGGCGACGGGGACCGACGACCGGGCGCGGCTCATCCATCGACGCCGCGCGCTCTGTTCGACGCTGGCCACATGGAGCCGCTGCCAACAGCGGGCCGCACCAAAGAGGCCCGTGGCGACCAGCGCCAAACCGCCCATCCTCAGGGTGTAGTTTCCGAGCCCGAACATCAACGCCGCGACGACCAGCGCCGCGACCGACAACGCGGCCTCGTGGGTGACGGTGGCCTGTCCGGTCATGAGCGGCAGCGCGGGCAACCGAAAGGCGCGGAACCTCGCCGCGACCGGCGCGGGCGCCTCGCCGGGGGGAGCGACCCCATCGGCGGGCTCCGTCTCGGCAGCGGTGGATCGCGACCCCACCTGAGCCGTTTGACGCTCAACGGCGGCGGGGCGACTCGGGCTCTGATCGGCGGGTGGGGCGAGCGGCGCGTTCGCATCCGCTGGCGTCACGCCATCTTCAGCCCCGTCGGCGTCGCGCGTGCTGTCGTTATCGGAAACCATAGTCCTCGCCAAGCGGGGCGCCCATGGATGCCACAATCGATGGACCGTCGCAACGACAACCCAGCCACTGCCGGCGCGCCGGCGCGACCAACGGACATCGGGCGCGGCAGCCATGACTGGATGGCGCGCCGATAGTGTGGGACACACGAGCGCATGATGTTTCGGACTGTTCAGGCTATCTCGACGGCTCACCGACAGCTCGAGGGCGGCGGCTTCATGGTCCGGCGGCCCTTTCCGTCACGCGGCCTGGCGACGCTCGACCCGCTGCTGATGCTCGACGAGATGGGCCCTGTGGACTATGGCCCCGATGAGGCGGTGGGTGCGCCCGACCACCCCCACCGAGGGTTCGAGACCGTGACCTACCTGCTGGCGGGCGAAGGGACTCACGCCGACAGCGCGGGCCACACCGGAACGCTGCGCCCCGGCGACGTCCAGTGGATGACGGCTGGCGCCGGCGTGATCCACCGGGAGATGCCGTCGCCGAAGATTCAGCGCGAAGGCGGGCGGGTGCACGGCTTCCAGCTGTGGGTGAACCTGCCGCGCGCGCACAAGATGACGCGACCGCGCTACCAGGAGATCCCCCGCGAGTCGATCCCGAAGGCGCTCAGCGACGACGGCCTGGCCAGCGTCCAGGTGATCGCGGGCGACGCGCTGGGAGCGAGCGCCGTCATCGCCACGCACACCCCCATCGTGCTCCACCACTGGCGTTTTCAGCCGGGGGCAGAAGTGGACGTGGCCCTCGCCGAAGACCACAACGTCGGCGTCTACGTGTTCGACGGCGTGGTGCAGGTCGCTGGACGCGACGTCAGCGATGGCCAGATCGCGGTCCTCGGTCCCGGCCAAGCCCTCCAGCTGGGCTCACGGGGCGTCGCCCAGGCGCTGCTGCTGGGGGGCCGCCCACTCAGGGAGCCGGTCGCTTGGATGGGGCCGTTTGTGATGAACACCGAGGATGAGATCCGCCAAGCGATGCTCGACTACCAGCAAGGGCGCATGGGCTCCATCCCGCCACAGATCGTCAAACCCTCGCCATGAAAGCCAGATCGCGCGCGGCGACGTCTGTCGAGGGCGGACCGCTCAGCGGGGCACTACGGGCGCTGCGCGGCGGCCACGATGCCGCCACGTGGAAACGATCGTTTACTTCAATGCAAGCTTTCGTTTACACCAGTTCGGTGGCCATTGAACTCACCAACCGGCTCCGGCACGTCCGCGAGCGGCTGAGACTCAACCAGCGCTCCGTGGCGCAGGATGCTGGGATCTCGCGACAGTTCCTGAGCGC